>NZ_JAPCIS010000002.1:150435-262363 GCF_027707425.1 Aeromonas sp. QDB63 | reverse complement strand
ATGGATACCGTGTCTCCTTTCCCGGGGAATGGCTATGGCACAGCGAAGGTGTAGCACTATTGGGATCAGTTATTTAGTACTGAACATAGCTCCAAGACTACCTCTTAAGTTAAGAGGGGCGAAGTGTCTGGATCTTCAAGGGGCCAATCTAAGGATATGTTTGGAGGAGCGTCGTTCGCTTAGCTCAAATATAGCCAAGTTGCTTCATACATGGCTTTCATTCAATATCAATCATGGCTACCACTTATCTCCTTATATAGATACCCTAGTACAGCGGATTTGGGGAGAGCCATGCAAGCCTCACCAATCTAAATCAAAAACAGAGTATGAAAAAAAAGAGATAAGGCGTAAACGTGCTGAGATTGTTACTGCATTGAAGCAGCTCAGCGAGTTGGACGGCTGGAGAGTTCGGTTTAATGACAAGGTTGGCTCTAATAGGCAGGTTGAGGTGAAGCGTTTAAGAGTCATCAATGGGGCTGTAGAAAAGAGTAACCCATGACGTTAAAGCGATGTACGCCGTCAGCGTTAAAGCATGGTACGTTGCTACGTTAATTCATGGTACGAAAATTGATTGTGAAATCTCTTGCAGCCCTTGCCCTACAAGGGCTTCAGCCATTTCGTTTTTCAGCTGTTTAAGAAGATCTTCTTAAAAGAAGACTCCTCTTATTACGAAAAAAACTCAGTATCTCTATTGCTCAGTGTAAAACACTGAGCATCATGATGGCCAGTTCCTTTTCTGTTCGCTATGATGTCAATCTATACGTTTTAAGCTTAGTGGCCATACACAGAATTAATACCAGCCATGAAAATGGTATTATCACCCTCAGCCCTCATCTTGAGATAAGTGGGTTCATCATAATGATGTTCATAGAAATAACCACCTCTTCATGGAAAATCATGGAAAAGTAGTGTGCCATCGAATTTCAATTTGGCTGGTAAACAATTAACGATTTCCATAACTAAAAATAGTAATGCCATCTGTTCATAAAAAAGTCCCGACCATATACAAGAATTTATGCGGGTGTCAATTTTTTGATAAAATGAGGGCGAAGCCCTAAAATTTTAAAGCGAAGCGCCTAATAATACAAATCGAATAACAACGAAGTGGCACGAGCGTGTGCGAAGCTAACACGCGGGTGTTTAAATTTCAATTGTGCTCAGATATCACTCACTCGCTATGGTAGTGATAGTATTTTTATTCAACGTTAGAAATCTATCTATTTATCATTTGTCTTTTTTATTTCTATCCAATTCAGCAGTTCGAATTCGTCTCATAGTTGCATGAGAGTAGTGCCGTTCGATCATTTTTACGCTGTTGCCGACCTGCGCAGCAATGTGTGCAAGCGGCTCTCCCCTAAGTATCTCATTAGTTATATAGGTATGCCTGAACCAATACAATGTTCCTTCAACTTCCATCTCATCAGCGAAAGATCGCCAAATTTCGGCAGGACGTTTTAGTTCGAATAGGCACTGGCTTGGAGCCTTAGCTTTGGCTTCAGAAATTTTTTCAAATCCCTGTATTTTAGCTAGCGGAGACATTACCTCAATTATAACCTTGCTCTCCTGCCCACTCCTTGAAATAATCATCTCACGGCCCTCTTTTATCGTGCCCTCCATTTTCCCCTTGCGTACTTTTAAGTAATAATCTTTTTCTGTTTTTAGATCATCCCATCTAACACCAAGTGCCTCATTCCCTGTTCTAATACCGGTTAAATAAAGAAACCTGCAATACAAGTTAAAAATTACTCTATCGGTGTTTGTTGGGGATAATGATTGCCATTTAGTTAATTTATCAAAAATTGTTTTTATTTGATTAGGTTCCCAGCACTCTCCTTTTATAATATTTTTAGTTTCTACTTTATTGCTCATGTCAGGTATCGAGCTTATGAGGGCTTGTTCTTTTGCTTCAAGCAAGATCCTTCTCAATACAATATGGATTGAGTTGGCAAGTGATTTTCCTGGAGCATCATGAGTCTCACAGTATTTATTCCAAAACAGTCTAACTGATCTATCGTTGATGCTAGCAATCTCTTGCTCACAAAATATGGAAGGAGGTGATTCTTGATCAGGCTAATGTAGTATGTATCTATAGGCTTAGAGCGCTTCAAGTAGAATTGAACGATTTCATTCGCTATTGTTTTAAACGTAATACCCTTTTTAAGCGCAACACCACTCGATAATTTAATTTTTAACATCAGTGCTATTTGATGTGCTTCGGACGTTGCATCTCGTAAGTCGAGTTTCCGTGTGCTCTGACGATAGTCATAAATGCCATCTGCTGGTTGATGGACTCTACAGTGCCATCTGGAGCTGCCTTTTTGTTTGAATAGTGTTATGCCCCCGCCCAAATCATGACGATTTTTGAACGTGCTCTGACTGTCAGCCTCGATCCTCTCTGCCAGCATTCTAGCCAAGTCATGTACAGAAAATTTACTCAACACATCGATCAAATCGCTCATGAGAAGCCCCTAATACTCAACGCAGTCTCATACTAGCATTGTGTATAGTTCCATGGATATCAATTTGAAGATTGTTGTAAGTGACTGAATTTATGGCGGTATGTTATATTGCGTTCTGATTGCAAATCAGGACGGCGCCACCTGATGGCGTCGTGTGGGTTCATCGGTGGCGCGACCGTCTTCGACGCACGGCCATCCGATGGGGGTACATCGGAGCAGGAGGTGACTCGATACTCCGGATATACGGGGTGCAAGATTGTACTCGTGACCGCCTCGTCATGCAATTTGGGACGACCCTGGCATACCTGCGCCATGTTCATTTTACGCTCAGACTGGGGTTGCTAGAGTGCAAGGGGTGAAAGAGGCCCCCGAGTTGGCGGTGAAATGGATCTTTTCGGCGAAAAAGACCATCTCCAAGTTGAAATTTTGCCCTGCTCGGGAAAGAATGCGCGCTCGGTTGTTGGTCCCCGGTGACGGGTCCACAAGAGACCGATGATGAGCAGGGCAAAGGCCCACAGGAACAGGAAACCATACAGGAATTTTATGAATCCCCTTCGCATTGCCGCTTCGGCTCTTTTATGTACGCTGGCGCTGGTCAGCCAGCAGGCCGCCGCCGTTGAATACCAGCTGCCTGCAGCCAACAGCCGCCTGATCGGTGAGAACCAGGAATACGTGGTGCCCGCAGACAACCGTCCGCTGGAGCAGATCGCCTCCGACTTCCAGCTGGGTCTGACCAACATCATGGAAGCCAACCCGGGCGTCGACCCCTACCTGCCCAAGGCGGGCAGCACGCTGATCATTCCCCATCAGCTGATCCTGCCCAACGCTCCCCGCGAAGGGATCGTCATCAACGTGGCGGAGATGCGTCTCTACTACTACCCGAAGGGCAAGAACGTGGTGCATGTGCTGCCCATCGGCATCGGCCAGCTCGGGGTCAACACCCCGGAGAACTGGATCACCAAGGTTGAGCGCAAGCGTGCCAACCCGACCTGGACCCCGACCGAGAACATCCGTCGCCGCTACGCCGCCCAGGGCAAGACCCTGCCCGCGGTCTGGCCGGCCGGCCCGGACAACCCCATGGGCCTGCATGCGCTCTACATCGGCAACCTGTACGCCATCCACGGCACCAACGCCACCTTCGGCATCGGTCTGCGGGTGAGCAGCGGCTGCGTGCGCCTGCGCGCCGACGATATCAAGTACCTGTTCGATCACGTGCCGGTCGGCACCCGCGTCCAGTTCGTCAACCAGCCGGTCAAGACCACGGTCGAGCCGGATGGCGGTCGCTACATGGAAGTGCACGAGCCGCTGTCGCGCACCGAGGAAGAGTTCAACTCCACCGCCTCCGTGCCGCTGCCCATGACCCCGGCTACCACCCGCTTCATCGCCCACGCTGACAGCGATTCCAACGTGGTCAAGCAGGTGCTGGAACAGCGTACCGGCATCCCGACCCGCCTCAATCCAGAGGCGTAATGGCCGGCAAGTGCAGTTAAACAACAACGGCGACCATCAGGTCGCCGTTGTTGTTTCTGCGTATCCGGACGTCAGCTGGCTGGTGGGGCATAGAGGGCAAGCCAGTTGCCTTCGGTATCCTCGATGATGACCCTGGACCCATGACCGCTGCCGATGCTGTGCAGAGGCTCCAGCACCCGCCCGCCGAGCCGTGGGACCAGCAGCTCTGCCTCCTGCAGCCTGTCACCGAGGGAGAGATAGATGAGGGGACCGGCACCGCCGGGCTGGTGATATTTGTCCATGGGGCCGAGACAGGCCGCCGCGTTGCTGCCGTCGTGGCGCAGCATGGCAAAGCGCATGGTCTCTTCCTGGATGGGGGTGACCTGCACATCGAGCAGGGCCGAGTAGAAGTCCATGGCGCGATCCAGATCCCGTGTCGGAATATCGGCCCAGACCAGGGTGTTGTCCATCGTCGTATTCTCCAGAGTTCCCGGCCAACGCGGTCGGTGGCTCTTTGAGGTTAGAAGTGGCTGTCGGGGGGCGCCATGGATAAAAAAAGCGGCGCCTGATGGCGCCGCTTGAAGGGGGAAGAGCCGAGTAAGGCTCCCCTTCTTATTTGCCGGCAATGCTGAGCCCGCCAAAGCGGATCAGCGGGGCATAGAAGTCCTTGCCATCGTCGTGGTGCAGCTGGTTGCCGACCGCTTCCAGTTCCCCGAGCAGACGATAGAAGTTGCCCGCCACCGTGATGCCGCGTACCGGCGCCACGCGCTCGCCATTGCGGCAGAGGAAGCCGGAGGCGCCGAACGAGAAGTCTCCGCTCACCGCATCGGCCCCGGAGTGCAGGCCGTCCAGCTTGACCAGCTCCAGGTACTCACCGCTTTGTACCTCGGCCTCGCCGTGGGGGCCGAGCCCGAACACCAGGTGACGAGGGGCCACGTCCAGGGCACTGCGGGCACTGCGGGCGGCTGCACCGTTGCTCGTCACGCCGAAGTGGCGGGCGGTGGCGCTGTTGTGCAGCAGGGTCTTGAGCTCCCCCTCGCCGATGAGCAGGAGATCCGAAGTGGCGGCCCCTTCGCCGTCAAACGCCTTGATCTTCATGCCCCCCGGCATATAGGCACGGCTCTCCAGGGTGAGCCAGCGAGACGCCACGCTTTGGCCCAGCTTGTCGCGCCAGGGGTTGATCCCCTGCTGGGCCCACTTGCCAGACAGGGCGGACTGGAAGCAGCCAAACAGGCTGGCAAAGCAGTGGGTGCTGAAGATGACGCTGTAGCGACCGCTCGGCACCGCCTCACCCATCAGCAGGCCATCGGCCACGGCGTGGATCTGGCGGATGAGAGGCTGGCTCTCCAACTCGTCGAAGCGCCGTGCGTACTGTCCCTGGTAGTGCATGGACTGGCGGCCCTCCCGCTCGATGAGAGCGGAGCTGTGGCAGCCGACGCTGAATTCCTGATGTTCACAGATGCTGCCCTGGCTGTTGGCAAGCCAGAGGCGGCTCTCCCCCTCGAAGAAGCCGTTGTAGGGGGCGCCGGTCACGTCCGGCAGGGCCAGCATGTCGGACTCGAGGCACAGGGTCAGGGCGATCTTCTCTTCCACCGCCGTGGTGTCGGCCTGATGTATCTCGGCGCAGTCGGTGATGAGCCTGCTCTGCTGCACTGTGATGCGCTGATCCGGGTCCACCTTGGCGAAGCGGCTCGCATCGAGCGCATCCTGCACCATGGCGTCCAGGGCCGACGCGTCGAGGGACTCGGAATAGGCGATGCCGACCCGGCCTTCCTTGATGAGGCGAATGCCGATCTGCTGGCTGCTGGTGACCTTGTATTCACTGAGCTCGCCCTTGTCGGCCTTGAGGGAGAAGGCCTTCTCCTGATTGGCGATGACGTCTGCCTCGGCACCCAGATCGGCGACCTGGTCCAATAGACGGGCAAGCAGTTGGTTCATGTCGAGTTGGCTCATCAGGCGTTCCCTCCGACCAGAATGTTGTCAACCTTGAGCGGCGGCTGGCCGACCGAGGCGGGAATGGATCCGGAGACCGAGCCGCACATGCCGGCGGAGAGGGCCAGATCGCGCCCCACCATGGAGATCTCCTTCAATACCTGCGGGCCGGTGCCGATCAGGGTGGCCGACTTTAGGGGCCGGGTGATCCTGCCCCCCTCGATGAGGTAGGCCTCCTGCACGTTGAAATTGAACTCGCCGGTACCGGGCTGCACAGAGCCCCCCCCCATCCGCTTGGCATAGATACCGTGCTCCACGGTTGCCAGCATGTCGTCGAGGCTGTAGTTGCCCGGTTCGATATAGGTGTTGCGCATGCGGGAGGCGGGGGCGAACTTGTAGGATTCCCGGCGCCCGGAACCGGTGCGGGCGTAGCCGGTGCGAAGGGCCCCCATTCTGTCCACCAGGAAGCCGGTCAGCACGCCGTCCTTGATGAGCTGGGTGTGCTGGGTCGCCATCCCCTCGTCATCGACGTTGATGGAGCCCCAGGCGTTGCCCTGCAAGCCCTCGTCCACCGCGCTGACCGCGGGGTTGGCGATGAGTTGGCCCATCTTGTCGTGGAACACGGATGCCTTCTTGGCCACCGAGGTGGTCTCCAGCAGGTGACCACACGCCTCGTGGAAGATGACGCCGCCAAAGCCGCTCTCCATGATGACCGGCAGCTTGCCGCTCGGGCAGGGGGCTGCTCCCAGCTTCACCAGTGCCTGGCGGGTAGCGATGAGAGCCAGCTCGCGGGGGTCGATGCTCTCGGCATGCTCCCATCCCTTCATGGCACCGGGGGCTTCATAGCCTACACTCTGCTCGCCCCCGTCCAGGGCGATGGTCTGAGCCATGATGCGGTTGTAGTGGCGGCGATCGCTCACCTGCACCCCTTCGCTGTTGAAGATCTCCACCTCCTGCTCCCAGCCGAGCACGTTGCCCGAGAACTGGCTCACCTTGTCGCTCTCGGCGCGGGCCGCAGCGTCCATGGCATGCAGGTAGGCGATCTTCTGCTCCAGCAGCTTGTCGGCCGACAGCGGCAGAGCGATCGGGTTGCGGTCGGTCAGGCGGGTGAAGTCAAAGGCAGTGGCGGTGACCACGGGGTCACGCCTGTCCTTGGCCGCCAGCAGGGTAACGATGCGCAAGAGCTCGTTGCGATCGGCCAGGTTGGTGTAGCCGTAGAGCACCTTGTGGCCGTAGCACAGGCGAACGCCGATACCGAAGTCGAGACCACCGCTGATGTTCTCTATCTGGCTGGAGAGCAGGCTGAGCTGGCTGCGGCGCTTGCGCTCCACAAACAGCTCGGCGAAATCGGCCCCGAGTGCCAGCGCGTGATCGAGCACGTCGCGGGCGATGGCGGGGGCCAACAGGGAGAATGAAGTCATAGAATATCCTTTTCTGGTCTGTCCGTTTGCTTCCGACACCCGGCGTTGTGTTGTTATGGGGTGTCGACCTCATTGTTGCAGACCAGAAGCAAAAAGTCGCTATAGCGTCAGCCGATGATACCAAACGAGAAAATCGGTGCGATTTATGCGCCCGGCAGCCCGAGCGCAGGCTACCGGCAGGGGAGGTTTGCGCCGTTCATGGCGCTCGTTTTATATGAGGTCGACCCACTGCTCGATACGGGGTCGGTCTGGTCGTCCATTGGCTGGCGTCGTTGAACATCCAGGCGATCAGGATCAGAGCAGTTCGTGGATCTCACTCAGGAGCTGGTCGACCCACTGCTCGATACGGGGTCGATCTGGTCGTCCATTGGCTGGCGTCGCCGAACATCCAGGCGGTCAGGATCAGAGCAGTTCGTGGATCTCGCTCAGGATCTGGTCGACCCACTGCTCGATGCGGGGTCGATCTGGTCGTCCATTGGCTGGCGTCGTCGAACATCCAGGCGATCAAGGTCAGAGCAGTTCGTGGATCTCGCTCAGGATCTGGTCGACCCACTGCTCGATACGGGACTCAGTCTGGTCGTACTGGTTGGCGTCATCGAGGGCCAGCCCGACGAAGTGACGGCCATCGTCGATGAGCGCCTTGGAGGCGTCAAACTCGTACCCCTCGTTGGGCCAGTAGCCCACCAGCTTGACCCCCTTGGGGACCAGCTGATCGTGCAGCAGGCCGAGGGCATCCTGATACCAGTCCCCATAGCCCAGCTGATCGCCCATGCCAAACAGGGCGATGATGCGTCCCTCCAGATGCAGGTCGGCGATGTCTTCCCAGCGAGATTCCCAGTCCTCCTGCAGCTCGCCGAAGTCCCAGGTGGAGATGCCCAGGATCAGGATGTCGTACTCCTGCATGCGGGCGAGGGGCACATCCTTGATGTTGTGGAGATCGACCAGCTCGGGGCCGATGAGGGCGCGGATCTTCTCGGCGGCCATCTCGGTGTAGCAGGTGGTGGAGCCATAAAACAAACCTATCTTCATCGCTCTTCTCTTGATCGCAGTCGGCAAGGGGCGTGACCGGCACAGCGGCGCCCGGGGGGAGGGCGCCAGTCTAGCAGATTGCGCCGGGCTCTTCACCGCCTGAGGGGATGTGCAGCCTTGCCTTGCGGCCCGGGTGGGTCGGCACGTTACAATGGCGACCTGTTTCCCTGAGCGCGGCGCACCATGAGCAAAGCAGAATCCCATCCCCTGATCGAGCCGTTTCTCGACGCCCTCTGGCTGGAGCGGGGGCTTTCCGACAACACGGTCAGCTCCTATCGCACCGACCTGGAAAAATTTGCCCTCTGGCTCGATGAGCAAGGCGGTTCCCTGCTGCTGGCGGGGCTGGACGACATCCAGCACTACCTCGCCTGGCGGGTGGACCATCAGTTCGCGGCCAGCAGCACGGCCCGTTTCCTCTCGGCCCTGCGCCGCTTCTACCAGTACCTCAATCGCGAGAAGCTGCGCAGCGACGATCCCACCGTGCTGCTGGAGGGGCCAAAGCTCCCCAAAAAGCTGCCATCGGATCTGAGCGAAGCCGAGGTGGAGGCGCTGCTGCAAGCGCCCCTGGTGGACGACCTGCTGGAACTGCGGGACAAGGCAATGCTCGAGCTGCTCTACGCCACCGGGCTGCGGGTGTCCGAGCTGGTGGGGCTGACCGCCGAACACGTCAGCCTGCGCCAGGGGCTGGTGCGAGTGGTGGGCAAGGGCAACAAGGAGCGCCTGGTGCCCATGGGGGAGGAGGCGGTGCACTGGCTGGAGCGCTACTACCGGGAGGGGCGCACCCTGCTGCTGGGTGGCACCAGCTCGGACGTGGTGTTCCCCTCCAAGCGGGCCCGGATGATGACCCGCCAGACCTTCTGGCACCGCATCAAGCTCTATGCCCTGAGAGCCGGCATCAGGGGGGAGCTCTCCCCCCACACCCTGCGTCACGCCTTCGCCACCCACCTGCTCAATCACGGCGCCGATCTGCGAGTGGTGCAGATGCTGCTGGGCCACGCGGATCTCTCCACCACCCAGATCTATACCCACGTGGCCAACGAGCGGCTCAAGGCACTGCACGGCCAGCACCACCCCAGAGCCTGAACGCCTCACCGGCCTTGCAACAAAAAACCGCCCGAAGGCGGTTTTTTTCAGCACACGACAGGGAGGAAACGGTTATTTCCCCTGCTGGGATTTCAGCAAGTCGCGGATCTCGGTCAGCAGCTCCTGATCCTTGGTGGGGCCGGCCGGGGCAGCGGCTTCCTCTTCCTGCTTCTTCTTCAGGGTGTTGATGGCCTTGAGCCCCATGAAGATGGCGAAGGAGATGATCAGGAAGTCGATACAGGTCTGGATGAACTTGCCGTAGGCGATGACCACGGCAGGGGCATCCCCTTCGGCGGCCTTCAGGGTCACGGCGAGATCGCTGAAATCCACGCCCCCCAGGATCAGCCCGATGGGGGGCATGATCACGTCTCCCACGAAGGAGGAGACAATCTTGCCAAAGGCGGCACCTATGATGATACCGACCGCCATGTCGATCACATTGCCCCTGGATGCAAAGGCCTTGAACTCTTGAATCAGACTCATTTTTCCCCCTATAAATGGACGACGTGCCACCTGAGCGCACGTCGATTTGAATAATAAAACATCAGCAAAACAGAGGGATGACTAAAGATGTCTCCCGTCATCCTGATTAGCTTGCGGGGCTCAAGCCCGATTGGCAACCTGTCATCCCGTGATTTTTTCTTGCGGACGTTATTAATCGATCACTAATTAAGGTCTTTGGGAGAGGGAATTGTCTGGGTTACCTTATGAGACCCTTCAATCATGCTAAGTGAATGATCTGATGCGATATTTACTGCTGGGAATGATGCTGCTGTGCGCTTTTGCGGCCAGCGCGGGGATGGACCCCCATGTGTTGAAACAAACCATAGAGCAGCGCCTCGGTGTGCAGGTCTACCTGGTGGACGAGACCCCCATGCCGGGCCTCTATCTGCTGGGCACGGCCCAGGGACTGCTCTACAGCGATGCCAGGGGAGACTATGTGCTGCAGGGCTCCATGCTGGATCTGGCCCACGATATGAGAAACCTCACCCGGCTCAGCCAGCAGCAGCAACGCAGGCTGGCGCTCTCCCAGATAGGGGAGGCCCGGCTCTGGCTCAAAGCCACCCCTGAACGCCACCGCCTCACCCTGTTCACCGATCTCGCCTGCGGTCCTTGCCGCATCGCGCTGGAGGAGTTGCCCCGCTTGCAGGCGAGGGGCGTGAGCGTGCAACTGCTGCCTGTGCCTGTCGCCGCCTCGGATCAGGCTAGCTGGTGCGATCCCGGGCTGCTGCGCGAACTCAACTTCAGCGATCGTTTGCCTGAGAGCGGCTGTAATGCGATCCTTGCCCATCATATCGGCCTGAGCCAATGGCTCGGGATCAAGGCGTCACCGAGCTGGGTCCTGCCCAATGGCGATCTGGTGCGTGGTTACCAGAGCCCCGAACAACTGCTCAAGATACTGGATCACATCAATGCCCCTGCAAATCCGTCGTCGTCCGCGAGTTGATGATTCCCATCTGCCCGCCACCCTGCACCCGCTGCTTCGCCAGATCTTCGCCAGCCGCGGGGTAGAAGACCCTGCCCTGCTGGAGCGCAGCGCCAACCAGCTGCTGCCGCCCCAGCGTCTGTTCGGCATGGCGCAGGCGGTGCCGCTGCTGGCCGAGGCGCTGACGGCGCAAAAACGCATTCTCATCGTCGGTGACTTTGACTGCGACGGCGCCACCAGCTCGGCGCTGTGCGTGCTGGCTTTGCGCGCCATGGGGGGGCACCACATCGATTTTCTGGTGCCCAACCGATTCGAGTTCGGTTATGGCCTCACCCCGGAGATCGTCGAGCTGGCGGTGGCCCGTGGCGCCGAGTTCCTGATCACGGTGGACAACGGCATCTCCAGCATTGCCGGGGTGGCGGCGGCCAAGGCGGCAGGCATGCAGGTACTGGTTACCGATCACCATTTGCCGGGTCAGGAGCTGCCTGACGCCGACGCGATAGTGAACCCCAACCAGCATGGCTGCGACTTCCCCTCCAAGTCCCTGGCCGGGGTCGGGGTCGCCTTCTATCTGATGGCGGCCCTCAACACCCATCTGCGCCAGAGCGGCTGGTATGAGCGCCAGGGGCTGCGCGCCCCCAACGTGGCGGATTACCTGGATCTGGTGGCCCTCGGCACCGTGGCCGACGTGGTGGCGCTCGATGGCAACAACCGCATCCTGGTTCATCAGGGTTTGCAGCGGATCCGGGCCGGCCGTTGTCGCCCCGGCATCCAGGCGCTGGTGGATGTGTCGGGCCGCGACGGTCGTCGCCTGTGCGCTGCCGATCTCGGCTTTGCGCTGGGGCCGCGCCTCAACGCGGTGGGCCGGCTCGATGACATGTCCCTCGGAGTCGCCTGTCTGCTCTGTGACGACATCAACCTGGCGCGCCAGTTCGCCTCCGAAATGGACAGCCTCAACCAGGAGCGCAAGGAGATCGAGCAGGGGATGCAGCAGGAGGCGCTCGCCACCCTGGAGCAGATCCGTTTTCGTGACGGCGAGGTGCCCTCCGGCATCGTGCTGCACCGAAACGAGTGGCATCAGGGGGTGGTGGGGCTGGTGGCCTCCAAGGTGAAGGAGAAGTACTACCGCCCGGTCATCGCCTTTGCCGAGAGCAGCGAGACCGAGCTCAAGGGATCCGGGCGCTCCATCCCGGGGGTGCACCTGCGCGATGCGCTGGAACTGCTCGATACCCGCCACCCCGGCTTGATGGGCAAGTTTGGCGGCCACGCCATGGCGGCCGGGTTGACCCTGCCCAAGGCCAATATCGAGGCCTTCGGCCGTGCCTTCGAGGCGGTCATCGGCGAGCTGGTGACCCCTGAGCTCTTGACCGGGGTGCTGCTCACCGATGGCGAGCTGCTGCCCGATGAACTGAGTCTGGAGCTGGCGGAGCTTATTCGCGCCTCCGGCCCCTGGGGTCAGGCCTTCCCCGAGCCGCTGTTTGACGGGGAATTCGTGCTGGTGCAGCAGCGGCTGGTGGGGGAGAAGCACCTCAAGATGATGCTGACCACGGATTCCGGCCACGCGGTGGATGCCATCGCCTTTGGCGTCGACTTGCAGCGCTGGCCCGATGCCTCGGTGAAGCGGGTGCGGCTGGTCTACCGGCTCGACGTCAACGAGTGGCGCGGCAACCGCAGCGTGCAGCTGTTGGTGGAGCATCTGGAGGCCGCCGGCCTCTGACGTTCGTGAGTTTCTTTTGCTGCCTATGACGGCCACCTCAGGGTGGCCGTTTTTTTATGGTGTTAACCCGGATGTTGTCGTTGACCCGTCTATTGCTTCACAGTTTAAGCTTCCCTTCATCGGGTCACGGACCCCTCAGCGAGTGGTTGTCATGAAAATATCCGAACTGGCCCGGCGCTGCGGCCTGGCCCGCTCCACCCTGCTCTATTACGAGAAGCTGGGGGTGATTGCGGGCACGAGGAGCGCCAACGGCTATCGCCACTACGACGATGACGATCTGCAGCGGCTGCGGATGGTACAGGCCCTGCAGGCGGGTGGCCTCAGCCTCAAGCAGTGCCTCGCCTGTCTGGCGGGCGAGCTGGAGCAGGCAACGCTGGAAGCCCGGGTCAGGGAGCTGGATGAAGAGCTGGCGCGGATGCAACGCGCCCGGGATCTGCTGGCGGATCTCGCCGGTTTGCGTGCGCACTCCGGCGACGAGTTCAAGGCCTGGCAGCGGCAACTGCAGCATCAAGCCCCGCAGGCTTACTTTGCCTGGGTGATGAAGCAGGGATTCAGTGAAAAAGAGCGTTATCACCTGCAGTGGCTCAGCAAAGACATGAATGAACATGAACGTTACATCCGGGATTTCAAGCTGCTGCTGGATGGCATGAGCTATTGGGGGCCGGGCGATAGCCTCTTCACCCAGCAGCAATTTGCCGCGCTGCCCAGCCAGCCTCGCCGGATCCTCGACATGGGCTGTGGGCGCGGCGCCGCCACCCTGGCGCTGGCACAGGTGACGGACGCCCCCATCGTAGCCATCGATCTGGACGAGGAGGCGCTGGCCGCCGTGGCGAGATCGGCCAGTGCGGCGGGGCTGAGTCAGGTCACTACTCTGTGCGCCAATATGGCGGACTTGCCCATGGAACTTGCCCCCGCCGACCTTATCTGGGCCGAGGGGAGCGCCTACACCATAGGAGTGGCCAATGCGCTGAAAGCCTGGCGGGCGCACCTTGCCGGCCCTGCTGCCTGCCTGGTGCTGAGCGACCTGGTGTGGCTGACGGACACGCCGCCAGAGGAGGCGCTGGCGTTCTGGCAGCGGGATTATCCCGCCATGCAGACCCTGGCGGGCCTGCTCAAAACGGTGAAGGAGGCGGGTTATCGCTGCCTGTGGCACACCCCGTTGCCGCAAAGGGCCTGGCACAACTATCTGGATCCCATCGAGCGCAATCTGGCGCGCCACCGTGCCGAGCTGGGGGATAGCCCAGCCTGGCAGGACTTGAGCCGGGAAGTGGCCATCCACCGCCAACACCTGGGCAGCTACGGCTATGTGATCTGCTGCCTGCAGGCAGTCTGATCAGGCCATCCATTGCAAGATAACAAACGGAGAAAACCTTATGAGCATCATCATTCGGCCCGAAACAGGCGCCGATCACGACGCCATTGAAGCGCTGACCGTGGCCGCGTTCCTCAATGCCCCCCATACCGATCACAACGAGCAGCTGATCGTGCGCGCCTTGCGCCAGGCCGGGGCACTCAGCCTGTCGCTGGTGGCGGAGCTGGAGGGGCAAGTGGTCGGCCACCTCTGCTTCTCGCCGGTGACCATCAGTGATGGCAGCCCGCACTGGTATGGTCTTGGTCCCATTTCGGTCTCCCCTGCGCTGCACGGCAAGGGGCTGGGGTCACGGCTGATGGAGGCGGGTCTGGCCGAGCTCAGGGGGATGAGTGCGGCCGGCTGCGTGGTGCTGGGGGATCCCGGCTTCTACGGCCGTTTCGGTTTCGTGCCCGAGCCGGGGTTGACGCTGCCCGGCGTGCCGCCCGAGTACTTCATGGCCCGCTTGTTCGGCGCTGCCATGCCCAGTGGTGAAGTGCGCTACCACCAGGCCTTCCAGCAGGGGTGAGCCCTCACCTTGAGGAAGATGAAAGTCGCTTTCTCAAGGTGGTGCAACCTTGTCGGTTTTAGGGGATGGGGCGGTGTTTAATATCAACCTTTCTGATATCTCATGATGGAAAATGCAATAAGTGACGGTATTGTGATATATTCCACCTGTAATTTTTCTTGACGGACAGCCCCCTTGTCATCCTCTCGCCGCCCCTCGTCATGGCCGATGGTGCTTGCCATCGCCTGCCTTCTCTGGCTTGCCGCTGCGGCGGCGGCAGGGGTCGTTGCAACGCCGGGAATGGAGACGCAAGGGCAGGAGTGGCCGATGCTGTTCCATGAGCCAGCGAACCCGGGGCTTGCCGACAACGTCAGCCTGCCGCCCGCCTCCCAGTGGCGGCTCGGTTTCGAACAGGGACGGCGACTGGAAGGGGCCGCTCATGCCGAGCTCTACCAGATGCTGCTGGCCTGGTTCCAGCACGAGATCCTCGGCCTGCTGTTTTTCCTGCCTCTCATCTATCTCAGGCAGCGGCCCGACTACTTCGGCGCTCTGCACACACGGCGGCTTCGCTGCCACCACCTGCAATATCGCTTCTGCCAGGGCGACTAGGTTCACCAGCCGGGCGCCTGCCCGTTTGATCCCCGTCATTGAGTACCGCTGACCGGGCTGCTCGGCAGTCTGGCGGCTGCCGTGGTCATTCTGGGTGCTGCGCCAGCTCTCTCTGTAAACGTCATCCGTGACGTCATCTTCGCGACTGGCCGTTGGCCGGGCGCGGACGTGCTCTTATTGCAACCAAGTGGTGAACTCATTCATGGACTATTACGTCAATCTCTTCATCCAGTCGATTTTTGTGGAAAACCTGGCGCTGGCCTTCTTCCTTGGCATGTGCACCTTCCTGGCCGTTTCCAAGAACATCAACACCGCCTTCGGTTTGGGCATGACGGTGCTGGTGGTCATGGTGATCGCCATTCCCCTCAACAACCTGATCTACCGCCATATCCTGCGTCCCGAGAGTACCTTCCTCGGGGAGTTTGATCTGGGCTTTCTCGATTTCATCGTCTACATAGGGGTGTTGGCGGCGCTGGTGCAGGTGATGGAGATGGTGCTCGACAAACATTTCCCAGCGCTCCATCACGCGCTCGGTATCTATCTGCCGCTGCTGACGGTGCACTGCGCCATCTTCGGCGGGGTGATGTTCATGGCCCAGCGGGATTACGACTTCATCGAATCCGTGGTCTACGGGGCGGGCTCAGGGCTGGGCTGGCTGCTGGCCATCGTCGCCATTGCGGGGTTGCACCAGAAGATGAAGTATTCGGATGTGCCCGAGGGGCTGCGGGGTATCGGCATTACCTTCATCGTGGCCGGGCTGATGTCCCTCGGCTTCATGTCTTTTTCCGGCATCTCGCTCTGAGCCATGGGCCGGGTGGTGGCCCAATGAAGGTGCTCAATCCAGACGCTTTGCCATGTTGTAGCCGGTGATGGTGAAGCCCAGCGCCTGATAGAGCGCCAGTGCCCTCGGGTTGTCATGGGCCACCCTCAGCTTGATCTGGTGGATGCCTAGGGGGGTGAGCTGCGCCTCCAGGGCGGCCATGGCTGCCTTGCCGAGGCCGCGACCACGATGGGGTGGTGTCACATAGAAGTCGTAGATGAAGGTGGTGCCGGCGGCGGCGTCGATGGCGTGCCAGAGATAGCCCAGAGGCCCGCCCGGCGCGTTCGAGGCTTCAGGTACCATGGCGAGCAGGTGATGACCCGGGGTGGCGACACCCAGTGGCAGGAGCTGCTGCAACGAGGCGTCGGCCTGACGGTGGGCGTCAGGCAGCGCCATCCCGTGGTTGCTGGCAAGATCCTGGGCGTAATCCTCGATGAAGTAGTCGCGATAGGCGGGAAAGTCTGCGTCACGCAGGGGGATCAGGCGAACGGTGAGAGTCGGCATCCGGAACAGCACTCCAGAGAAGGGGAGTGGCCACGTTACGCCAGAACGGCGCCAATCACAAAGGGACAACCGCTGCCTGCGAGGTGACGGCGATAAAAAAAAGAGCGCCCAGGGGCGCTCTTTTTCTGCCTGCAGGAAAAGAGGCTTATTTGACCTCTTCCCCCTTGGCTTGCAGGTCCGCGTGGTAGGAGGAACGCACGAAGGGACCGCAGGCGGCGTGGCTGAAGCCGAGATCCATGGCCACATCCTTGAGTTCGTCGAACTCTGCGGGCGGCACATAACGCTTCACCGGCAGGTGGTGGCGGCTCGGTTGCAGATACTGGCCCAGGGTCAGCATGTTGACGCCGTGCTCGCGCAAGTCCTTGAGCACCTCGACGATCTCCTCGTTGGTCTCGCCAAGGCCCATCATCAGACCGGACTTGGTCGGCACGTGGGGGTGCATCTCCTTGATGCGGCGCAGCAGCTCCAGGGACCACTTGTAGTCGGCACCCGGACGGGCAACCCGGTACATGCGCGGGGCGGTTTCCAGGTTGTGGTTGAAGACGTCAGGCGGGGTCTCGCGGAACACCTCCAGCGCCTGCTCCATCCGGCCACGGAAGTCCGGGGTCAGGATCTCGATGCGGGTCTGGGGGCTGTGCTCGCGGATCTCGCGGATGCAGTCGGCGAAGTGCTGGGCACCGCCGTCCCGCAGATCGTCGCGGTCCACCGAGGTGATCACCACGTACTTGAGGTTCATCTCCTTGATGGTGAGTGCCAGCTTCTTCGGCTCCTCCGGATCCAGCGGCAACGGACGGCCGTGGGCCACGTCGCAGAAGGGGCAGCGGCGGGTACAGATGGCGCCCATGATCATGAAGGTTGCGGTGCCGTGGTTGAAGCACTCCGCCAGGTTGGGGCAGGAAGCCTCTTCACACACAGAGTGCAGCTTGTTTTTGCGCAGGGTGCTCTTGATGTGCTCGATCTTCTGGCTCGACGGCGGCAGCTTGATCCGCATCCACTCCGGCTTGCGCAGCACTTCCTCGTTGGGATCCGGCATGAATTTCACCGGGATCAGGGCCATCTTGTCGCCATCGCGCAGCTTGACGCCCGGCTCCATACGAACGGGTTTGCTCATGATTCACTCTCGGTGTTTGTTATTGTCTGGTTGACGGTCACCAGGGGCCTTGCGGCTCCCTCGTGACCACGGGGCATGGGGTTGCTCATGCCGCCTCTTCGGTATTCGTGATCTCTTGGTAGCCAATCAGGCGGGCCAGCTCCGTCACCAGCAGGGACTGTGCCTCGGCGACGCTCTGCGGGCCGCCCAGGGCGCTGGTCTGGGTCATGGCCATGCCCGCATAGCCGCACGGATTGATGCGCAGGAAGGGAGTCATGTCCATGTTGACGTTGAGGGCCAACCCGTGGAACGAGCACCCCTTGCGAATGCGCAAACCCAGGGACGCCAGCTTGGCTTCCATACCCAGATCGCTCTTCACGTAGACGCCCGGGGCATCGGCCTTGGCGTAGGCCTCGATATCGCTTTTGGCGAGCGTGTTGATGATGGCGGTTTCGAGGCAGGTCACCAGCTCCCGTACAGAGAGCTTGCTGCGGCGCACATCCACCAGCACGTAGAGCACCAGCTGGCCCGGGCCGTGATAGGTCACCTGGCCGCCGCGATCACTCTGCACCACCGGGATGTTGCCGGGGGCGAGCAGGTGTTCGGCCTTGCCGGCCTGACCCTGGGTGTAGACGGGGTCATGCTCCACCACCCAGAACTCGTCCGGGGTGTCGGGGGTGCGATTGTCGGTGAACGCCTTCATGGCGTCCCACACCGGCTGGTAGGGGCGACGGCCCAGCTGTCTGACGAGCAGTTGGCCGGCTGACGGTTGTGGCTCGGCGGGCGTTTCGAGTGACATCTTTCCTCACTGGCGGCGCGGTGTCGGTACGGTCGCCGCTGCGACCGGGCGGCAAATAATCAGTCGCCCCGGTGGCGGGGCGAGAGAGGCAACTTACAGGACGTAACGAACCAGCTCGATCTTGCCAAGGGCGGTATACATGGCCTCGATGTGTTCCTTGCTCTGGGCGGTGACCGTCACCCGTACCGAGTGATAGTTGCCCTTGGAGCTCGGTTGAACGGTCGGGCTGTAGGTGCCGGGAGCATGTTGCTGCAGCACTTCCACCACCATGTCGGGCAGGGCGGGATCAGCCACGCCAAGCACCTTGAACGGGAACTTGCAGGGGAACTCCAGCAGTTCATCAAACTTGGTATTCATCTACTTCACCTTTCTGGGTCGCCGGGAAGCGACGTCATCTTTACGTCTTTGAGGGCCGCTGAAACGGTCCCCTCATCTGCCCCCAGGGGGCAGTTCCCAGTCTATATGGGCATGAGCCGCCTCGGGATCAAGACCCGGCGGTGCGGCAAGACGTGGAAATGCTGCTTTTTACCACAAATCGTCAGTCGGCGGAACCTGCAGATTACAGGGTTATTGACTGGACAGACCGCAAAAGACAGCAGCGGCGCCTGTTGGCGCCGCTGCTTGAGGAAGGGTCTGTTACTTGAACCAGCTGGAGACCAGCATCACCAGGTAATCCCACAGGCGGCTCATCAGGCCACCTTCCTGCACCTCTTCCAGGGCAACCAGGGGAACCTGCTTGATCTCCTTGTCCCCTTGCTTGAGGTACACGGTGCCGACGCGCTGGCCCTTGGCCAGGGGCGCCTTCAGCTCGCTTTCCAGCTGGAAGTCTGCCTTGAGGTTGTTGCCCTGGCCACGGGTGACCAGCACGGAGACGTCCTTGTCGACCCCCAGCTTCACTTCAGACTTGTCGCCCATCCAGATCTTCTGGGTGACCAGTTCGGTGCCCGCCTTGTAGGGGGTCAGGCTTTGGAAGAAGCGGAAGCCGTAGGTGAGCAGCTTCTTGCTCTCGGCGGCGCGGGAAGCCTCGCTGTTGGCCCCCATGACCACGGCGATCAGGCGCATGCCTTCGTTGTTGGTGGCGGAAGAGACCAGGTTGTAGCCGACCTGGCTGACGTGACCTGTCTTGATGCCGTCAACCTGCAGGGATTGGTCCCACAGCAGGCGGTTGCGGTTGTGCTGGGTGATGCCGTTGAACACGAAGGACTTCTGGGAGTAGATCTTGTACTCCTCCGGCTGATCGTGGATCAGGGCCTGACCCAGGCGGGCCATGTCGCGGGCGGTACTGTAGTGGCCCTCTTCATCCAGGCCGTGGGGGTTCTTGAACTGGGAGTCCTTCATGCCGAGCTTGGCGGCCCAGGCGTTCATCAGGCTGGCAAAGGAGTCGGTGCTGCCCGCCAGGTGCTCGGCCATGGCGA
Source organism: Aeromonas sp. QDB63 (assembly GCF_027707425.1). Classification (NCBI taxonomy): domain Bacteria; kingdom Pseudomonadati; phylum Pseudomonadota; class Gammaproteobacteria; order Aeromonadales; family Aeromonadaceae; genus Aeromonas; species Aeromonas sp. QDB63. The sequence goes on along the minus strand of NZ_JAPCIS010000002.1, from coordinate 242,754 downwards.
CACAGGCGTCGTTGCCGGACTGGATGATGATGCCCTTGTTGAGATCATCGACGGAGACCTGCTTGCCCACCTCGATGAACATCTTGGAGGAGTCGGAGTAGTTCTTGGACCAGGCGTTCTGGCTGATGGTCACCATGTCGGTGCCCTTGATGTTCCCCTTGTGCAGCTCGTCGCCGACGATGTAGGAGGTCATCATCTTGGTCAGGCTGGCGGGGGGCAGACGCTCGTCGGCGTTCTGCTCGGCCAGCACCTGGCCGGAGAAGTAGTCGATCAGGATGTGGGCCTTGGCGGAGATCTCGGGCGCGGCAGGCACCACCATGGGGGCGCTGTTCAAAGTGGGGACCGGCTGGGCACTCGGCAGGGCCGAATCCGGGGTCGGAACAGGCTGGTTGGCCTGAGCGGTGGCGCTTAACAGGGAGGCCAGAATAACGGAGCGGGCAAATTTGGACATCTTGAAATTCCTGGTGCCTGGATGGGATGTACCCAAGTTGAAAAAAAGCGGGCCCCACTATACCAGATGTGCGTGTCGGTCATAGTCCGAGATGCGACCTGGACGGGATTTTATGGGATGGTCCCCGACCTCGCGTCGTATCCCGGCGCGAGGTCGGGGCGGGTATCAGGGCACGATGAAGGCCTGCTCCAACCCGCCCTGGCGTATCTGCTCGAGCAGGGGGGCCTGCTTGTCGCTGGCCACGGGCCCGAGCAGGACGCGGAAGACGGCGCCGTGCGCCACCACCTGGTACGGCACGCCATAGCGCTGGGTCATCACCTTGCCCATGGCCTCGGCCCGCGCCTGCGAGCCGCTGGCAAGCACCTGGATCATCTTGCCCTGGGTCGCACCGGCCTTGGGAGGGGAGACGGTGGTGGTCGCCGTGGCGGCAGGAGCAGGAGCAGGGGCGGCCTTGGCCGGTGCCGTGGGGGCCGGCGCCTCGTTCACGAAGGAATTGGCGGCTGGCGCCGCAGGCTCCATGGGCGTCATCGGGGTCATGGGCACCATCTCTACCATCTGATCCGGCTGATCGGTGATGAGTTCGAGGCGCACCCGGGCCTCACCCCCTTCCACCATCTCCAGCTGCGCGGCGGCGGCGTGGGAGAGATCGATGAGGCGATCGCTGCCGAAGGGGCCGCGATCATTGACGCGTACTATGGTCTCCAGACCGTTGTCCAGATTGGTGACCCGCACGTAGCTTGGCAGGGGCAGGTTGCGGTGGGCTGCGCTGAACAGGGTGCTGTCCTGCACGTCGCCGTTGGCAGTCTTGTTGCCGTCCAGATCCCGGGAGAGCCAGCTGGCAGTGCCTTCCTCGCTGTAGTGCTTGATGTCGCGCCACACCTCAAACTTCTGCTTTCCGATCCAGTAGTCCCGGTTGCCGCTCTCGCTCATGGGTTCGGGGCGGGGAATGGCGCCGGTCGCCTGGGGGATCTCGATGACCTGGGGCTTCTCCTGGGGGACGGGCTCTGGCGGCAGCGGCTGGGGTTCGGGTTGGCTGCTACAGGCGGCCAGCAACAAGGTCAGGCTGAGGGGAAGAAGTTTGTGGCTGTAATGCATAAGCGTCCTGGATTGCTTGACTGAGTTGATGTACCGCCATCGCATAGAGAGGGCTGCGATTGTAGCGGGTGATCACGTAAAAATTGTGGCGCGCGACCCAGTATTCCGGTCCTTCGGCCTGCTCCATCGCCAGCAGTTTTACCGGCGTCTCGGGTGACGGCGGTGTGGCGACTTCAATGCCCGCAGCGGCCAGCTCTGCCCAGCGGTGTCTTAGCTCGGGCTCGGGTGCAAGCAGGGTACCTACTGGCGCCAATCCGATCAAGGCGGGCTCCACCACCGGCTCGCCCCAGCGCCAGTGGTGCAGGGCGAAGTAGTTGGCCACGCTGCCGATGGCATCTGCCGGGTTGGCGAAGAGATCCCGCTTGCCGTCTCCGTCGAAGTCGACCGCGTAGTGGCGGTAGCTGGAGGGCATGAACTGGCCCATGCCCATGGCGCCGGCATAGGAGCCCTTGAGGGTGGTGAGCGGCCACTTCTCTTCCCGGGCAAGCAGCACCAGCTGGGCAAACTCCTTGGCGAAGAAATCCGCCCGTTCGGGGTAGTGGAATCCCAGGGTGTAAAGGCTGTCGAGCACCGGATGGCGGCCCATCTGTCGACCGTAAAAGGTCTCGATGCCGATGATGGCGACGATGAGGGAGGCGGGGACCTGGTAGGTCTGCTCGGCCTGTGCCAGGGTGGCGGCATGGCGCTGCCAGAATCCCACTCCGTCCCGGATGCGCTCCGGGGTGACGAACAGCGGCCTGTAGCGGTGCCAGGGCTTGGCTTCCCAGGGGCGGCGGATGGTGTCCAGTACCTCCTGGCGCAGGCTGGCCTGGGCGGCGGCGGCCTGCAACTCTGCCAGCGGCACCTGCTGCTGCTCGGCCAGCAGGCTGAGCCGGGCCGGCGAGACGGCAGCACCCGCCGTCAGGGTGCACAGAGATAGAGCCAGCCAGCCGAGCCGCATCAGGCGAGCAGCCGCCTGTGGGTCTGGATGGACATCAGAACGCCGAAGCCCGCCATCAGGGTCACCATGGAGGTGCCGCCGTAGCTCACCAGTGGCAGGGGAACCCCTACCACCGGCAGGATGCCGCTTACCATGCCCATGTTGACGAACACATAGACGAAGAAGGTCAGGGTCAGGGCGCCCCCCAGCAGGCGTTCGAAGCTGTTCTGGGCCTGCATGGAGATAAACAGGCAGCGGCTGATGATGTAGAGATAGATGACCAGCAAGAGGGCCACTCCCACCAGACCGAACTCCTCGCTGAAGACGGCGAAGATGAAGTCGGTGTGGCGCTCTGGCAGGAATTCGAGCTGGGACTGGGTGCCTTGCAGCCACCCCTTGCCGAACACGCCGCCGGAGCCGATCGCAATCTTGGACTGGATGATGTGATAGCCGCGACCGAGGGGGTCCTTCTCCGGGTCCAGCAGCATCAGCACCCGCTGGCGCTGGTAGTCGTGCATCAGGAAGAACCAGAGTACCGGCATGAAGGCGCAGATGAGCAAGACTGCGAGCCCGATGAGCCACCAGCTGATCCCCGCCAGGAAGATGACGAAGAAGCCGGAAGCGGCCACCAGGATGGAGGTGCCGAGATCGGGTTGGGCCGCGATCAGCAGGGTGGGCAGCAGCACCATCACCAGGGCGATCATCACATGGCTGAACTTTGGCGGCAGGGAGTGCCGGCTGAGCCAGGCGGCCACCATGATGGGCATGGAGAGTTTCATCACCTCGGAGGGCTGGAACTTCATGAAGCCGAGATCGAGCCAGCGCTGGGCCCCCTTGCCGATATGGCCGAACACGTCCACCGCGATGAGCAGCAGCACCACCACCGCAAACAGGGGCACCGACCAGCGGGCATAGAGGGAGGGCGGCAGCTGGGCTATGCCGATCATCAGACCGAAGGCCAGGGCGCCGCGCACCAGCTGGCGCACGATGGAGTCGAGATCCTGGCCCGAGGCGGAGTAGAGCACCACCATGGAGAGGGCCATCAGGGTCAGCAGGCCGAGCAGCAGCGGCAGGTCGATGTGCAGCTTGTACCAGATGCTCTGCTGGCGGGCAGAATTACTCATTGGGAAACGACCTCACTCGGTTGGGACGGCTTTTCCGGTGCCGGTGGCAACTGGGGTTCCGGCGGGAGCAGATAGGCATCCAGCATGTGGCGGGCGACCGGTGCCGCCATGGCGCTGCCGCCCCCGGCGTTCTCCAGCACCAGGGCGACGACCGCCTTGGGTGCCTCGAAGGGGGCGAAGGCGACGAACAGGGCGTTGTCGCGGTGCTCCACCTTGGTGGTGGCCGCGTTGTAGACCTGGTTCTCTTTCAGGCCCACCACCTGGGCGGTGCCGGACTTGCCCGCCGCCTTGTAGGGGGTATTGGCGAAGGCGCGGCGCCCCGTCCCTTCGTGGCCGTTGATGACGCGCCACATGCCGTCCTTGGCCACCTGCCAGTAGGTATCGCTCTTGGCGGCGATGGCCACGTTCGGGTTGATGGGGGCGTTGACCACGCCATCGGAGGAGGCGGTGCTCTTGAGCAGGTGCGGCGTCACGTCGTGACCGTTCTGGGTCAGGATGCTGATGGCCTTGGCGAGCTGGATCGGGGTGGCGCTCCAGTAGCCCTGGCCGATGCCGATGGAGATGGTGTCCCCCTGGTACCAGGGTTGACGCCAGCGGGCCATCTTCCAGTCCCGGGAGGGCATGACGCCCCGGGTCTCTTCATAGAGGTCCACGCCGCTGTACTGGCCGAAGCCGAACTTGGTCATGTAGCTGTTGATCTTGTCGATGCCGACCCGGTAGGCGAGATCGTAGAAATAGGTATCCGCCGAGACCTCGATGGCGCGATAGACGTCGAGCCAGCCGTGGCCCCAGCGGCGCCAGTCCCGGAACTTCTTGGTGGTGCCCGGGATGGAGAAGCTGGGCCCGCCGAAGTAGCGGTAATTGGGGGTGATCGCCCCCTCGTTGAGCCCCATCACCGCCATCATGGGCTTGACGGTGGAGGCGGGGGCATAGATGCCCTGGGTGGTGCGGTTGACCAGCGGCCGGGCGGGATCGTTGAGCAGCGCCGAGTAGTTGGCGCTGGAGATGCCGGTCACGAACAGGTTGGGGTCGTAGCTCGGGCTCGACTCCATGGCCAGGATGGCGCCGGTGTTGGGTTCCATCATCACGATGGCGCCCCGGCGGCCGGCCAGCAGCTCCTGGGCCTTCAACTGCAGGCGGATGTCGATGTTGAGGTAGATGTCCTTGCCGGGCTCGGGGGGCTGGAATTTCAGGGTGCGCACCACCCGGCCGCGGTTGTTCACCTCGACCTCCTGATAACCCGCCACGCCGTGCAGCTGATCCTCGTAGTACTTCTCCACCCCCTGTTTGCCGATGTCCTTGGTGGCGGCATAGTTGGCGAGCTTCTCCTCCTTCTCGAGGCGCTCCACGTCACGGGTGTTGATCTTGGCCACGTAGCCCAGGGCATGGGTCAGGGTGTCGCCGAACGGGTAGTAGCGCTTGAGGTAGGCCTCGATGCTGGCCCCCGGGTAGTTGTGCTGGTTGACCGAGAAGAGGGCGACCTGGTATTCGGTCAGCTTCTCGAACAGGGGCACGGGCTTGAAGCGGCGCTGACGCTTGACCTCGGCCAGGAACTTCTCCTTGGTCCCCTCCGGCAGGGCCAGCAGGGTGATGAGGTCGTCCGCGGTCTTTTCCAGGTTCTCGGTCTCTTCGGGCACGATCTCCAGGCTGTAAACAGGGCGGTTTTCCGCCAGCAGGACACCGTTGGCGTCGTAGATGAGGCCACGGGGCGGCGCCACCGGTACCACACGGATACGGTTGTCGTTGGATCGGGTCTGATAAGTTTCGTAAGACTCTACTTGCAGGTAGTAGAGGTTAGCCAGCAGCACCAGCATGAGGGTGACCATGCCGATGTAGGCGACCAGGGTGCGCCGGAAGAACAGACGTCCCTCGGCACTGTGATCGCGCATTTCAATGCGATTCTTCAGCATGCCGTTACCTTGTGGCTGACGTGCGGGTGAGAGAGGAGAAATGCATGCTCAGGGTCGGCATGGGTCACTCTCTGTGATAAGGGTGATTGGTGGTGATGCTCCAGGCGCGATAGAGGCTCTCGGCCACCAGCACCCGCACCAGGGGATGGGGCAGGGTCAGGGGCGAGAGCGACCAGCTCTGCTCCGCGGCAGCCTTGCACTCGGGGGAGAGCCCCTCCGGGCCACCCACCAGCAGCGCCACATCCCGGCCATCCAGCTTCCAGGCTTCCAGTTGCACGGCGAGCTGCTCCGTGGTCCAGGGTTTGCCCGGAATGTCCAGGGTCACGATACGAGAGCGGCCGGCGGCGGCCAGCATGGCTTCCCCTTCCTTTTGCAGGATGCGGGGAATGTCGGCATTCTTGCCGCGCTTGCCTGCGCCGATCTCGACCAGCTCGAACGGCATGTCTTTGGGGAAGCGGCGACGGTACTCTTCGAAGCCATGCTCTACCCAGGCAGGCATCTTGGTGCCCACGGCAATCAACTGGATCTTCATCTTTGGTTACGCTGTCGCCCTTTATTGCGAATTGACCTGGGCGGCGCCGCTCCAGAGTTTTTCCAGCTGGTAGAAGTCGCGGTACTCATCCTGCATCACGTGGACGATGACCGACCCCATGTCCACCAGCACCCACTCGCCGGTGAGTTCCCCTTCCACGCTCAGCAGGTCGAGCCCCGCATGACGGGCCTCGCTGGCGAGGTTGTGGGCGATGGCACTGACGTGACGATTGGAGTTGCCGGAGCAGATGATCATGGTGTCCGTGATGCTGGATTTGCCGCGCACATCGAGGGTGATGATGTCGCGGCCTTTCATGTCATCGATCTTGTCGACGATAAAGGCGAGCAATTCTTGGCCTTGCAATGTCTTCTCCTATCTTCCGGCGCCAGAGGGCGGCGGATTATATCATGGTCACTCCCGTTTCCCAGCCTGGCAAAGGGAGCATCGCCCGGGGAGCCGTCCCGTGGGGGAGGGGCCCCTTGACGATCACTATAGTGTGCAACCCGGCCTGGCAATAGTCAGGGCCGGGCCCGGTGCGCCCGGACGTGTCGGCTGATCCGCCTGCGTGGCGCCGTTTACTGCGTTGCCGATGAGCGGTAGAGCCCGTGGCGCCGGATATAGTCGGCGACCGGGTTGGGCAGCAGGTATTTGGGATCCTGGCCTGCCGCGAGCAGGGCACGCAGGCGTGTGGCCGACAGCTCGACGGGCAGGTTGTCACAAAGCCAGACATGACCGTGGCGCTGGCGATGGAGAGCCCGAATGTCCCGGGTCTGGTGGCGGGCCAGCAGCTCGGCCACCTGGACGGGATAATCCGGTTGCCAGCCTGGGCGGCAGCTCACCACCAGGTGGGCGTAATCGAGCAGCTCCTGCCAGCGGTGCCAGCTCGGCAGGCCGAGCAGGGAATCCATCCCCATCAAAAAGCAGAGCGGGGTGTCCGGCAGCTCGCTCCTCAACTCGACAAGGGTGTCGATGGTCCAGGAGGGAGTGTCGCGCCTGAGCTCCCGCTCATCCACCACGAATCCCGGGTTGTCCGCCGCAGCGAGCCGGACCATGGCGAGTCGCTGCTCGCTGGAGCAGAGCGGATTGGCCCGGTGGGGCGGGATATGGTTCGGGAGCAGGCGCACCTCGGCCAGACCCAGGGCGCCCCGCGCCTCGATGGCGGGCCTCAGGTGGCCGATGTGAATGGGATCGAAGGTGCCGCCGAGGATCCCGATGGGCGGTGTCAGCATGATTCCGTCTCCAGCAGGGGGAGCGGGGTACCGTCACGAAAGCCGAGGGCGATGGTTTGCAGCATCAGCCAGGCCTGCTCGGTGTCGAAATGGCGCTGGGCATGGTCCAGCTGGGCCATCAGTTGCCAGAGTTGCCGGATCTTGGGGAAGGGAAGCCGGGTCAGCGCCTGCTGGATGAGCTGCTGACGGCTCTGCCAGATGCGCAGGCGGCTGAAATGTTCCACCAGAGGCTGTCCGGCGCGGGCGGCCAGCGCCAGCTCGGTGAGCTGCTCCAGTTCGCGGCACAGGGTCCAGGCCAGCATGCCGGGTTCGGTACCTTCGGCGCGCAGGGCCAGCAGGATGCGCTGGGCCCGGTTCACCTTTCCTTCCAGCAGGGTATCGACGAGCTGGAAGGGGGTGAAGTGGGCGTGGCGGATGATGGTCTCCTGCAGATAGGCGACGCTGATGGGCTGGGGCGGCGAGAGCAGGGTCAGCTTCTCGATCTCCTGGCTCGCGGCCAGCAGGTTGCCCTCGTAGGCGTGGCACATGAAGTTGACCGCATCCGGCAGTGCCTTGAGGCCGAAGCGCTGAAAGCGGGCGCTCATCCAGCGCGGGAAGAAGCGGGGCTCGGGGTGGTTGACCGGCACATAGGTGCCGCTCTGGCTCAGCTTGTCGAACCAGGCCGCCTTCATCTGGGTCTGGTTGAGGCGGGGGCCCGAGAGCACCAGCAGCAGGTCGGGGTGGAGCTGCTTGCCAATGTCGCTGATGCGGGCGGCGAGATCCTTGTCGATCTTGGCGGGCAGCTCCAGCTCGATGATCTGGCGGGCCGAGAACAGGCTCATGGCCTGGCAGGCATCGTAGACCTGGTTCCAGTCCAGCCCCTGTTCCACCACGAAGCTGTGGCGCTCATCGAAGCCCTGTTTGCGTGCCACCTGACGCACGGCGTCGACAGCTTCCAGTTTGAGCAGGGGCTCGTCCCCAAAAATGAGATAGCAGGGCTTGAGCCCTGCCTTGAGATGATCCGCAAACTGCTCGGGATAGACTCTCATCAACACCCTCTCATCAAGATACGCGCATCAGAACTTGACCTGACTGAGCTGGCGAATAACCAGGTTGGCGGCCTGCTCCTGCATCTCCTTGCCCAGCTGCTCCTGCTCGCGGGAGGAGGCGAGTGCCGCATCCGGCTTGTTCAGGAAGCTGCGGTTGAAGGTGATGGGGAAGACCTGGGTCGGTTTGCCCGGCATGACCACGGTGAACTGGGTGCTGTAACTCAGCAGGTATTCGCGGTCTTGGCCGATGGAGTCGACGGAGGCGACCTGGCTGCGGCTACGTACCCCGGCCAGGGTCAGCACCGGGATGCCCTCCTTGTCGGCGAGCTGCACGCCAGCGGCCTTGAGACGGGTGGTGACCAGTCGGTAGAAGTCGCTCTTGTTGTCACCGACCACTTTCATGGTCATCAGTTCGGGGGGAATGGCGGTGCCCCGCATCTGAAAACCGCAGGCCTGCAGCAACAGTCCTGCCAGCACGATGGCCATCCAGCGCGTGAAGATGGTGCCCATAAAAAATCCTCTTTGCATGAAGGGAAGAGCGGCGGGCGCAGGGCCCGCCGTCATCATCCGTGTGTCGTCAGCCCCTGGCGGCCAGACTGTCGGCCGCCGCCAGGGGAGGCGTCATCAGTTGGCCACGATGTTGAGCAGCTTGCCCGGCACGTACACGACTTTGCGCACGGTCAGACCGTCGGTGAACTTCTGTACGGACGCATCGGCCATGGCCAGCTTCTCGACGTCGGCCTGGCTTATCTCGGCCGGCACGGTCAGCTTGCCGCGCATCTTGCCGTTGATCTGCACCACCACCAGCTTCTCGGTCTCGACCATGGCCGCTTCGTCAGCCACCGGCCAGGCCGCGACATCGATGTCCCCTTCCTTGCCCAGCATTTTCCACAGCTCGAAGCCGATGTGCGGGGTGATGGGGTAGAGCATGACCACGACCGCTTCCAGCGCTTCCTGCATCAGGGCGCGATCCTGAGCGTCACTGCCCAGTTTGGCCAGGTTGTTCATCAGCTCCATGATGGCGGCGATGGCGGTGTTGAAGGTCTGACGGCGACCCACGTCGTCGCTCACCTTGGCGATGGTCTTGTGCAGCTCGCGGCGCACGGCTTTCTGGTCGCTGGTGAGGGCGGCGACGTCCAGTGCGGCAACGGCGCCACCGGATACGTGCTCGAAGGTGATGCGCCACAGGCGACGCAGGAAGCGCTGGGCACCTTCCACGCCGGAGTCGGACCACTCCAGGGTCATCTCGGCCGGAGAGGCGAACATCATGAACAGACGGACGGTATCGGCGCCGTAACGCTCCACCATCAGCTGCGGGTCGATGCCGTTGTTCTTGGACTTGGACATCTTGGTCATGCCGGAGTGGATCACTTCACGACCTTCGAGGTCGACCGCCTTGGTGATGCGGCCCTTGTCATCACGTTCCACCTTGACGTCGAGGGGGCTGACCCAGACGTTGCCGCCCTTCTCATCCTTGTAGTAGAAGGCGTCAGCCAGCACCATGCCCTGGCAGAGCAGGCGCTTGAACGGCTCGTCGCTGTTCACCAGGCCCGCATCACGCAGCAGCTTGTGGAAGAAGCGGGCATAGAGCAGGTGCATACAGGCGTGCTCGATGCCGCCGATGTATTGATCCACCGGCAGCCAGTGGTTGGCAGCCGCCGGATCCAGCATGCCCTTGTCGTAGTCAGGGGAGCAGTAGCGGGCGTAGTACCAGGAGGACTCCATGAAGGTGTCGAAGGTATCGGTCTCGCGGAACGCTTCCTGGCCGTTGTAAGTGGTCTTTGCCCACTCGGCATCGGCCTTGATGGGGCTCTGGATACCATCCATCACCACGTCTTCCGGCAGCAGTACCGGCAGTTGATCTTCCGGGGTCGGCACCACAGTACCATCCGCCAGGGTCAGCATGGGGATGGGAGCGCCCCAGTAGCGCTGACGGGAGACACCCCAGTCGCGCAGACGGTAGTTGACGGTGCGCTTGCCCTTGCCGAGCCCTTCCAGCTTGTTGGCGATGGCATCGAAGGCACCCTGGAAGTCGAGACCGTCGAATTCGCCGGAGTTGAACAGCACGCCCTTCTCGGTATAAGCCGCTTCGCTCACGTCGACGTCACCATCAACCGGCTTGATGACCGGCTTGATCTCGAGGCCATATTTGGTGGCGAATTCGTGGTCACGCAGGTCGTGACCCGGTACCGCCATCACGGCGCCGGTGCCGTAGTTCATCAGCACGAAGTTGGCGACCCAGACCGGCACCTTGCGGCCATCCAGCGGGTGAATGGCGTAGAGGCCGGTGGCCATGCCCTTCTTCTCCATGGTGGCCAGTTCAGCTTCTGCCACCTTGGTGTTCTTGCACTCTTCGATGAAGGCGGCCAGCTCCGGATTGTTCTGGGCTGCTTGCAGCGCCAGCGGGTGACCGGCGGCGATGCCCACATAGGTCACACCCATGAAGGTGTCCGGACGGGTGGTGTAGACCTCGAGGTGCTCGGCCTGACCGTCGATATTGAAGCTGATGTTGACCCCTTCGGAGCGGCCAATCCAGTTGCGCTGCATGGTCTTGACCATCTCCGGCCAGCCTTCCAGATTGTCGATGTCGTTCAACAGCTCTTCGGCGTAGTCGGTGATCTTGATGAACCACTGGGGGATCTCTTTCTGTTCCACCGGGGTGTCACAGCGCCAGCAGCAGTTGTCCACTACCTGCTCGTTGGCCAGCACCGTCATGTCGTTCGGGCACCAGTTGACGGAGGAGGTCTTCTTGTAGACCAGACCCTTCTCGTAGAGCTTGGTGAAGAACCACTGCTCCCAGCGGTAGTAGTCCGGCTTGCAGGTGGCCAGCTCCCGATCCCAGTCATAACCCAGACCCAGCATCTTCAGCTGGTTCTTCATGTATTCGATGTTTTCGTAGGTCCAGGGGGCCGGCGCCGTGTTGTTCTTGATGGCGGCGTTTTCTGCCGGCAGGCCGAAGGCGTCCCAACCGATGGGTTGCAGCACGTTCTTGCCATTGAGCCGTTGATAACGGGAGATCACATCACCTATGGTGTAGTTGCGAACGTGCCCCATGTGTAGACGACCAGACGGATAGGGGAACATGGAGAGGCAGTAGAACTTTTCCTTGTCTACTTTCTCCACCGCCTTGAAGGTTTTCTTGGCATCCCAGTGCTTCTGCACTGCTGGTTCTATGGATTGGGGAACGTATTGCTCTTGCATTGGTGACATCCGGATCTGTGAAATGAATAGATAAAACGGCTGGGAAATCCCGATAGAATACCCATATCCTGCGGCGGCAACAACCGCCAGCATCCGCCTGGTCTCGGGCCAGGTCTGGTACCTGCGAGGATTTGCAGAGCCGCAAGAGCCGCGAGAGTCGCAACGAAGTGAGAATGGCAACCGCCGCCCGTATCCGCCGAGCCCGAGGTCAGGGTCTGGCTCGATCGGGATTCAGCAGAGGAGTGATGGCCATGGACAAACGTCGACAAGGGTATGAAGCCTTTATCGCCCAGCTCAAGAAGCAGTGGGAAGAGACGGAAGCGTTTCAGGGAGAGCGCCTCAACCGGATGATCGCCAAGGTGCAGGCCTATCTGGAGGCGGCCGGGGATCTGACCCAGGACGAGCTGGCGCTGATCGCCGAGTATGTGAAGCGGGATCTGGGCAACTATGACGAGGGGCGCAAGGATGAGCAGGTGGAGGAGTCCGCCTTCATGCTGGCGCTCAAGGACACCGCCTGGTCCTGGCTGGCAGACGTGACCGACCGCACCCAGGTGGAGTGGCAGGAGTTGGCGGACGAGCTGGAACACAAGGGGGTCTACCGGGCGGGGGACTGGGTGGGACTCGGGGTGCTGGTGTGCGATCACTGCGAGTGGCGCCATACCGTGCTGCACCCGGAGCAGCTTGGCACCTGCCCCGAGTGCGGGGCCGATGAGTATCACCGTGAGCCGCTGTCTCCTTGAGCCGCCAGACTGTGCCAAGCCATAAGCCAAACCATAAAAAGAGGCGCCCAAGGGCGCCTCTTTTTTTATCGGCGTTGTGTGGTCTTAGCCCTTGCGTGCCCAGGGGTGGGCACGGGGGCGCAGCCACAGGGCCAGCCCCAGCAGGGCGGCGGCCAGGCCATACATGGGCCAGCTGCCAAAACGCAGATAGGGGGTCTGGCCGTGGGCGGGGCGTACCTCGGCACGCAATACTCCAGCCTCGAACTGCGGGATCTGGGCGATGATGCTGCCGTCTATCTCGGTGACGATGGTGATGCCAGTGTTGGTGTCGCGCAGCAGCGGGCGGGCCAGCTCGAGGGCGCGCATGCGGGCGATCTCCATGTGCTGCCAGGGGCCGATGCTGGTGCCGAACCAGGCGTCGTTGGAGACGGTCAGCAGAAAGTCGGTATCCGGCTGCACGTTGCGGCGCACCTCGTCCGGGAAGATGATCTCGTAGCAGATGGCGGCGGCAAACTTGAGCCCCTTGGCGATCAGGTTCGGCTGCACCTCGTCACCCCGGCTGAAGGAGGACATGGGCAGGTTGAAGAAGGGGGCGATGGGACGCAGCAGATCTTCAAAGGGCACGAACTCGCCGATGGGCAGCAGGTGGTACTTGTAGTAGCGGTTCTTGTGCTCGTAGTAGTAGGACTCCTTGCCCTCAGCATCCTGTACCCCCATGCCGAGCACGGTATTGAAGAAGCGCTGCTGTTTCAGATCGTAATGGATGATCCCTGCCAGCAGGCCGGTGTCGTTCACCTTCATCGCCTTGTCCAGGCTCTCCAGATAGGTACCCATCTCCTTCTCGATGGCCGGGATGGCGGACTCCGGCCAGACGATGATGTCGGCATCCTGGTTCTCGCGGCTGAGATCCTGATACTTGCGCACGGTCGGCACCAGGGCCTCCGGATCCCACTTGAGGGACTGCTCGATGTTGCCCTGCACCAGCGCGACCTTGACCGGCTCACCCCGGGTCACCCAGTTGAGCTGCATCAGCCCCTGGGCGGCACCCACCAGGGCGACGGGGAGCAGCAGCCAGGCCGGCTTGCGGTGCTGCCATACCAGCCAGAGGGCGGAGGCGGTGAGCAGCAGGGCGAGGGTGATGCCCTGCACCCCGAGAAGGGGAGCGAAGCCCTTGAGGGGGCCGTCTATCTGGGTGTAGCCGAACCAGAGCCAGGGGTAGCCTGTCATCACCCAGCCCCGCAGCCAGTCGGCCATCAGCCAGAGCGCCGGGAAGGCGAGCAGCCAGCGGCTCCAGTGGCGGCCGACAAAGAAGCGGGCGAAGAGCCAGCAAGCCAGGGTCGGGTAGAGGGAGAGATAGGCGCAGAGCCCGGCCAGCAGCACGAAGGCGGCCGGCAGCGGAATGCCGCCAAACTCCGTCATGCTGACGTGGATCCACCACTGCCCGGGCAGGAACAGACCCATGGCGTAGCCGAAGCCGCGCCAGGCTGCCTGTTTGGGGGTGGCCTTGTCCAGCAGGGCGTAAAGGCCGAGCAGGGAGGGGATCACCAGGGGCCAGTAGCCGAAAGGGGAGAAGGCCAACACGGCGATGGCGCCGCTGGCAATGGCAAACAGGCTGGTCAGGAGTTTCGATTTCACGGGGGATCGGGGCTCGAATTGGACTGAATGGAAACACAATGGCCGACATCTTAACCGCAAACCGGGTCAACGGCGAGCCTCGCGGTCGGCGTGGGTCCAGGGGCGGTCGCGCGGCGGGAGAGAGGCAAAAAAAGCGCCCCTGACGAGAGGGGCGCGGGATGTGCGTGGTGCTGGGCGGGATCAGGACTCCGGCTGCGCCGCCGCATGATGCTCGGGGATCTTCACCTGCAACTGTTGCAGGCGACGGCGATCGGCGTGCATCACCTTGAACAGGTAGCCGTCGAGTTCGATCTCTTCACCCTTCTTGGGCAGGTGGCTGAAGGCGTGCATCACCAGACCGCCGACGGTGTCCACCTCTTCATCGCTGAACTGGGTGCCGAAGAAGTCGTTGAAGTCCTCGATCTCGGTCAGCGCGCTCACCGAGAAGACCCGCTTGCTGATGCGGCGGATCTCTTCCGGCTCGTCCTCGATGTCGTCGAACTCGTCGTCAATCTCGCCGACGATGAGCTCCAGAATGTCCTCGATGGTCACGAGACCAGAGACACCGCCAAATTCGTCCACCACGATGGCCATGTGGTAGCGCTCTTCCCGGAACTCCTTGAGCAGGCGATCGACCCGCTTGCTCTCCGGCACGATCACCGTGGGACGCAGGATCTTCTCCAGCTGGAGCGGCTCGCTGGCATGCTGGCCGCCAAACCCGAACGGCAGCAGATCCTTGGCGAGCAAGATGCCCTCCACGTGATCCTTGTCTTCGTTGATCACCGGGAAGCGGGAGTGGCCGGATTCGATGATGACCGGCAGGAACTCGTCCACCGGCTGGGACTTCTCGATGGTCACCATCTGGGAGCGGGGGATCATGATGTCACGCACGCGCAGCTCGGCAATTTCGAGCACGCCCTCGATCATGTCCTTGGTGTCCTGATCGATGAGGTCCCGCTCTTCGGCATCGGCGATGACCTCTACCAGATCGTTGCGGTCTTTTGGCTCGCCCTGGAAGAGTTGGCTGAGTTTGTCGAGCCAGGTTTTCTTCGGCGAGCCGGTACTAGGGTGATCGTCGGTCATTTTCTCTCTTGGTTACTCGTATGAACACACTTGAAATTGTTGTGGCTATATGAGGATGGGCATCGGCTGTTTCAAGACGATGACCATCCGGTTCGTTACTCTTCGTCGTTCAGATAAGGATCGGCGAAGCCCAGTTCCTGCATGATGTCGCGCTCGAGCTGCTCCATCTCCTCGGCTTCCTCGTCCTCGATATGGTCATAACCTAGCAGATGCAGACTGCCATGCACAACCATGTGAGCCCAGTGGGCCATCAGGGGCTTGCCCTGTTCGACGGCTTCGGCCTCGACCACCTGGCGGCAGATCACCAGATCCCCGAGCAGGGGCAGCTCGAGACCCGGCGGCGCCTCGAAGGGGAAGGAGAGCACGTTGGTGGGCTTGTCCTTGCCGCGATAGGTGTGGTTGAGCTCGCGGCTCTCCGCCTCGTCCACCAGGCGCACCGTCACCTCGGCCTCGGGCTGGAAGCCCAGAATGGTGCCGTCGAGCCAGCCTTGCAGCTGGGCCTCGGTCGGCAGGCCGTCCGGGCTGGCGCAGGCCAGTTGCAGATCCAGGGTCACGCTCATTGGGCACTCTCTTTGCTGGTGTTCTCGTTGCGGGGAGTGGCTGCGCTCTTCTCGGCCGCCTGCTGGGCATCGAATGCCTCGTAGGCCTGCACGATGCGGGCCACCACGGGGTGGCGCACCACGTCCTTGGACTCGAAGAAGTTGAAGGAGAGGCCATCGACCCCCTGCAACACCTCCAGGGCGTGGCGCAGACCGGATTTGGTGCTGCGGGGCAAGTCCACCTGGGTGATGTCGCCGGTCACCACCGCCTTGGAGTTGAAGCCGATGCGGGTCAGGAACATCTTCATCTGTTCCGTGGTGGTGTTCTGGGCCTCGTCCAGGATGATGAAGGCGTCGTTGAGGGTGCGGCCGCGCATGTAGGCAAGCGGCGCCACCTCGATGACGTTGCGCTCCATCAGCTTCTCCACCCGCTCGAAGCCCAGCATCTCGAACAGGGCGTCGTAGAGGGGGCGCAGGTAGGGGTCCACCTTCTGGGAAAGATCGCCGGGCAGGAAGCCGAGCTTCTCACCGGCTTCCACCGCCGGGCGGGTCAGCAGGATGCGGCGGATCTCCTGGCGCTCCAGGGCATCCACGGCGGCGGCCACGGCGAGATAGGTCTTGCCGGTCCCGGCGGGCCCGATGCCGAAGCTGATGTCGTGGCGCACGATATTGGCGATGTACTGGGCTTGGTTCGGGCTGCGGGGCTTGATGAGACCGCGCTTGGTCTTGACCGTGACCTCCTTGCCATACGGCAGGGAAGGGGCGGGTTCGTCGTCCTGCTCCAGCACGCGGGACTCCTGCACCGCCAGGTGCACCATCTCGGGGGTGATGTCGCTCACCTTGCTCCCCTTGAGGGGCCGGGTTTCCACATAGAGGTGCTTGAGGATGACGGCAGCCGCCTCCACCTGGGCCTGCTTGCCGATCACTTGGAAGTGGTTGTCCCGGTAGCTTATCTCGATGCCGAGACGTCGCTCCAGCTGCTTGAGGTTGTCGTCAAAGGGTCCGCACAGGCTGGCGAGGCGCTGGTTGTCGGCGGGTTCAAGGTGCAGATTCAGGGTGGAGATGTGTCGGCTCAAGGTGTCCTCTTATCGGTTGTTCCCCCGCCAGGGGGCGGGGCAGAGAGTCATCAATGGGGTCTGAAGGCCGCAACGCCCAGATCATCGGGCACGTTGTCAGGACGACGGGCGAGGATCTCGCTCGGGGCCGTGGCGATGCGCAGGTTCATTTCGTCCTCGCCGCGGATGAAGCGGCCGCGCAGGGAGTAGGGGCGTACGTCGGTGATCTCCACGTCGGCGAAGCCGCCGATGAGGCGGTGCGGCCCCTCGAAGTTGACCACCCGGTTGTTCTCGGTGCGGCCACTGAGCTGCATGGGATCCATCTTGGAGGGCCCCTCCACCAGGATGCGCTGCACCGAGCCCAGCATGGCGCGGCCGATGAGCATGGACTGGTGATTGATGCGGTTTTGCAGTCGAGTCAGGCGGGCCTTCTTCACTTCCATGTCGACGTCATCGGGCAGGTCTGCGGCCGGGGTGCCGGGGCGCGGGCTGTAGATGAAGCTGAAGCTCATGTCGAAGTTGATCTCCTCGATGAGTTTCATGGTGGCCTCGAAGTCTTCGTCCGTCTCGTTCGGGAAGCCGACGATGAAGTCGGAGCTCATGGTGATGTCGGGACGCACGGCGCGCAGGCGGCGGATCTTGGACTTGTACTCCAGCACGGTGTGCGGGCGCTTCATCATGGTCAGGATGCGATCCGAGCCGCTCTGGATGGGCAAGTGCAGGAAGCTGACCACCTCGGGGGTATCACGATAGACCTCGATGATGTCGTCGGTGAACTCGACCGGGTGGCTGGTGGTGTAGCGAATGCGGTCGATGCCGTCGATGGCAGCCACCAGGCGCAGCAGTTCGGCGAAGGTGCAGACCTCCCCGTCGAAGGTCGGCCCCCGGTAGGCGTTGACGTTCTGGCCGAGCAGGTTCACTTCGCGCACCCCTTGCTGGGCGAGCTGGGCGATTTCATAGAGCACGTCATCCAGCGGCCGGCTCACCTCCTCGCCACGGGTGTAGGGCACCACGCAGAAGGAGCAGTACTTGGAGCAGCCTTCCATGATGGAAACGAAGGCGGTCGCCCCCTCGGCACGGGGTTCGGGCAGGTTGTCGAACTTCTCGATCTCGGGGAAGGCGATGTCCACCTGGGCACCGCGCCCCTCCTGCACCTGCTTGATCATGGTCGGCAGGCGGTGCAGGGTCTGGGGTCCGAAGACGATGTCCACATAGGGCGCCCGGCTGCGCAGGTTCTCCCCTTCCTGGGAGGCGACGCAGCCGCCCACCCCGATCACCAGCCCCGGTTTTTTCGCCTTGAGCTTCTTCCAGCGACCGAGCTGGTGGAACACCTTCTCCTGGGCCTTCTCGCGGATGGAACAGGTGTTGAGCAGCAGCACATCTGCCTCTTCCGGCTCCTCGGTAAGCGTGTAGCCATTGCTGGCATCCAGCAGGTCCGCCATCTTGGACGAGTCGTACTCGTTCATCTGGCAGCCCCAGGTCTTGATATGAAGTTTCTTGCTCATTGCTTCTCGTGACTGGTTTTGAAATCGGCAGGGTCAAAGGACCGGCCATTTTACTCCGCAATCCCGGTGCTGACCAGTCTGGGGCCGCCCGTCGCCATCAGGGCCGGCTTGTCGTCGGCAATTGCGCATCCCCCTCACTGTTTCTGCCGCCTCCTTGCGTTATCATGCCCCATTCGGTTCGGCCCTTGCCCCTTATCGCGGGGACTCCTTGCAGGAATCAAGTTATGGAACAGTGTGATATCGCCATCGTCGGCGCCGGCATGGTGGGCGCCGCTACCGCCTGCCTGCTGGCGGCAGAGGGGCTCTCGGTGCGGGTCATCGAGACCCGGTTGCCCGAGCCCTATGCCCCCGAGCAGCCGCTGGATCTGCGGGTTTCCGCCATCAGTCAGGCCTCGGTGGCGCTGCTGACCCGGGCCGGTGCCTGGCAATATCTGCATCAGATGCGGCTGTGCCCCTATCGCCGGCTGGAGACCTGGGAGCTGGACGGCTTCGCTACCCGCTTCGACGCGGTGGATCTCGGGCTGCCCCAGCTCGGCTACATCATCGAGAACCGGCTGATCCAGCTCGCGCTCCTGAAAAGGATGGAGGATTTCCCGACCATCCAGGCCCATACCCCGGCGGCGGTGACGAGCCTGCGCCAGGGTGCGGATGACGCCGTGCTGACCCTGGATGACGGCACCGAGCTGCAGGCGCGCTGGGTGCTGGCCTGCGATGGTGCCGAATCCCACACCCGGCGATTGGCCGGTATCGGGGTGTCGCGTTTCGAGTACCGCCAGCACTGCATGCTGATCAACATCGACACCGATTTTGCCCAGGAAGACATCACCTGGCAGCAGTTCACCCCGAGCGGCCCGCGCGCCTTCCTGCCGCTGCCGGGCCGCCATGGCTCCCTGGTCTGGTATGACAGCCCGGCCCGCATCCGGGCGCTGGCCGCCATGAGCAACGAGGCCCTGGCCGTCGAGGTGCGCCGCCACTTCCCGAGCCGCCTTGGCGGTTTCACCGTGACGGACAAGGGGAGCTTCCCCCTGGTGCGCCGCCACGCCAACGACTATCACGCCGGGCGAGTGGTGCTGCTCGGGGATGCGGCCCACACCATCAATCCGCTGGCGGGGCAGGGGGTGAACCTCGGTTTCAAGGACGTGGCCTGCTGGGCCGGGTTGCTCGGCAAGGCGGGGGCGCAGTGGCACGAGCTGGCGCTGGCCGGGCGTTACGAGGGGCGACGCCGCCCTGACAACCTGCTGATGCAGTCGGGGATGGATCTCTTCTACGGGGTCTTCAGCAACGAGATAGGCCCCCTCAGGCTTGCCCGCAACCTGGCGCTGAATCTGGCGGACAAGGCGGGCCCCCTCAAGGAGATGGCGCTACGCTATGCGCTTGGGCTGGTATGAGGCAGTGCGTGGCACTGCCAGGTGCCAATCGGGTGGCATATCAATCCGTGTGATGGTGCCAGCCGGTTTTTTATATGGCCGCGAGGAGTGATCCAGGCGGCGCAGGGGCAAAACGGCCTCAGGCAAGGGGGGAGTACACCATGAACAAGGCATTGCTGGTGATCGATTTCATCAACGAGATCGCCCACCCGGACGGGCGCATTGCCGCCTCGGCGGCCCAGGTGCTCGAGCAGGACGCCATTGCGCACGCCAATCAGGCGCTGGCCCATGCCCGCGCTCACGGCTGGCTGGTGGTGCTCATCAAGGTGGGGTTTGACGAGGGCTATCTGCTGCAACCCAAGGGCTCCCCCATGTTTGGCCGTGCCCGGCAGTTCGGGGCCCTCTCCCTGGCCGACAGCGGCACCGACTTTCACCCGGAACTCGATGTGCAACCCGGGGATCTGGTGCTGACCAAACCCAGAGTCAGCCCCTTCTACGGCACGGCGCTGGAGCCTGCGCTACGGGCCAATCGCATCGAGCATCTCTATGTGTGCGGCGTGAGCACCAGCTGGGCCATTCAGGGGGCGGTGCGAGATGGCCACGATCGGGACTACGCCATCACCATCCTGGAAGATGCCTGCGCGGCGGCGGATGCCGCAGAACACCAGGCTTCCCTGCGCATGCTCGGTCGCATTGCCGAGATCATCAAGGTCGCGGAGCTGCTCTGACCACTCGTATCTAATCCACTCATTTTTCATGCCAATGCTCTGTTGAAACCGAACCAATTTCGGGCAACATGAGTGGAACCGTACTGGCCACAAGGATGAGGACATGCGTTATCAGGGCAGGATCGCGAGCTGGAATTCACAACGCGGTTTCGGGTTCATCAAGCAGGAGCAGGGCGGTGCCGATCTTTTTGTTCACATCACCACCCTGCAATTCGATGGCAGGCCGCCGGAGGTGGGGGAAAAGGTTTCCTATCTGATCGGGAGCAGCAAGGATGGCAAGCCTTGTGCCGTACAAGTGTTCTTTCCCGACCGCCCGCTCTCGCTGGCTGGCGGACCTATGCCATCCATGCCGGATCGTGGGAGCAGGGAGGATTTGAGCCCTCGGGCACCACACGCCACCACATATAGAACCCGGGAGTATCATGCTCCTCGTCGCAAGGGGAGCTGGGGTGGCAAGTTAATCCCCCTATTGGTGCTGGCGGGGTTGTTCTCCCCTATTCCCGCTTCTCGGCCGAGTTTGCCTCACTTCCATCCTTTCCCTCTTTTAGCCAGGAGGACAGTACTTCGAACAGTACGGTTCAGGTTCCGACTTTTGTTCGTCAGTGCGATGGCCGTCAGCATTGCTCCCAGATGACTTCCTGCGAGGAGGCGACCTGGTTTTTGCAAAATTGCCCCAATACCAAGATGGATGGGGAAGGAGACGGCATCCCCTGCGAGCGGCAGTGGTGTGGCCATTAGCCAGCCGTTATGTACTTCAGGATTCCGGTTCGGGCTGCGCTCCTCTCAGAGGCTGTGGCTCTGCGGATATGCCGCCCTGACCAGGGCCAGAAAGCGATCCCGGATGGGATCGGCAAATTCCGGGTTCCACACCAGGCTGATTTCCCATTCCGACCAGGGGCCGGAGAGGGGGTAGAGGGTCACCTCCTTGCCTGCGATGAACCCCACGCTGCGCGGCAGGATGGCGTTGCCGATACCGGCGGCCACCAGGGCGACCAGGGTCTGGATGTCTTCCGCCTCCTGGATGAGACCGGTCAGCCGGTTGGCGCCGAGAAAGCGGGCGATCTGCTGGCTGAGACCCGGGCAGCGATGGCCCACCATCTGCAGCAAGGGATCGCGGATCAGCGCCCGCTCCAGGTCGAAGTCCGGCCCTGCCACCTGGGTGGGGACGGCCAGCACCAGTCTGTCCGTCAGCAACCTGTGTTCCCTCAGCTGCGGCGCATCAGGCCGTCGCATGAAGCCCAGTTGCAGCCTACCCGCCAGCAAGTGCTCCTGCTGGATGGCGGAGGTGGTGTCCCGCAGGTGAACCAGCACGTCGGGGGCCTGCTGCTTGAAACGGGCTACCAGGGAGGGGGCCAGTGCGAAGCTGGAGAGCCCGAACCCGATGTTGAGGCGTCCGGCGGCACCGCTTGCCAGCGCCAGGGCATGCTGCTCGAATCCCTTGCCGTGATCCACCAGAGCCATGGCCTGGGGCAGCAACTGGAGGCCGATGGCGGTCAGCTCGGCCCCGTGGCGGCCCCGGTTGAACAGGGTGCTGCCGAGGGCCTGCTCCAGCCCCTGGATCTGCTTGGTCAGGGCCGGTTGCGTCACAAAAAGCCGGCTGGCCGCCTCCCGGTAGTTGGCACTCTCGGCCAGCATGACGAAGGCCTGCAATTGTCTCAGGTCGAATCTCATTCCATTTGGTTATCCAATGTGGCGATTTATTGATTATAAATTATCTAATCTCCTTGTTCTAATGGTCTCGAAACGGGCCTGCTTGCCCGCTGTTCAGTCACAAGGAGTCATGTCATGTCGAGCGAACGCTATCTGTTTTTGATCAAGGGGAGCCTGGTGATGGCTCAGCCACTGGCCGCACCGGAGACCGGGGAGCTGCTGACCAGTCTGTTGCAGCAGGGGTTCGTCGTCGCCCCCTTGCCGGTGTGGGCCAGCAATGCGGAGCAGGCGCTCGCCTGTTACGAGGCCGCTGCCCAGCGGCAGGTCTTCGCCGATGCGCTGGCGGGGAGAGCCCTGTGAGCGCGGTGCGCGTGAAGGCCGCGGCCCTGCTGCTGGACATGGACGGGACCCTGGTCCACTCCACCGGCGACGTGGAAGTCGTGTGGCGGCGCTGGTGTCAGCACCATGGGCTGGATCCCGCTCCCGTGCTCGCCATGTGTCACGGCGTGCGCTCACGGGAGGTGATAGGGGCCCTGGCTCCCCAGCTGGATGTGGCAGTGGAGGTGGCCCTGCTCGACGATCTGGAGATGGAATACGCTGCGGCGCCGATGCCCCTGGACGGTGCCCGGTGACGGCTCGAACAGCTGCCGTCGACGCGCTGGGCGCTGGTGACTTCCGCAAGCCGGAGAGTGGCAGAGCACCGGCTGCTGCACGCCGGATTGCCGCTGCCCCGACTCCTGGTGTGTGCCGGGGATGTGGTACGGGGCAAGCCGGATCCCGAGCCTTATTTGCTGGCTGCCAGCCGGTTGGGACTGGCTCCGGCCGATTGCCTGGTGTTCGAGGATGCACCAGCGGGCATCGCCAGCGCCCTGCAGGCGGGTTGCCAGGTGGTGCAGATGGGGGGAACAAGGCGGTATGACGACAGGCTCAAGGGCTGGCTGCGGGACTGGCGCGGGATCGAGATCGAGGTGGCACCAGACGGGCTCCATCTTCATCTGCCCGCCCCGCTGCCGGCAGAGGCCGGATGATGACGACAAGGGGCACGCCATTCAGGCGCCGCAAGATTGCCCGATGCTGGGGGAAGCCTGCTCGGCCGAATAGCGTTCCACCCGGTTGCGGCCATTGTGCTTGGCCAGATAGAGCGCCTGATCGGCGCGAGAGAGCAGCTCGTCCAGATTGAAGGGGCCCTCTTTCTGGGAGGCGATACCGATGCTGACTGTGATGCAGACGGCGGGCTCGGCTCCCTTTTCTTCCCCTGGCTGCGCGACGATTTTTCGCAGCCGCTCGGCAACTGCCATGGCCTGCTCCTCGCTGAGGCCGGGCCAGATGGCCACGAACTCCTCTCCCCCCAGGCGACAGAAGAGATCCCCGGTCGAAGCTGGTCGCGCACACGGGCCGCGAAGCTGCTCAACTGGTTGTCCCCCTCTTCGTGACCGTGACGATCATTGATGCGTTTGAAATGATCGATGTCCAGCATGCAGATCGCCACAGGGTAGCGCTGCACCGTGAGGTGCTGGAGCAGTTCGTTGGCGGCCGACCAGAAGCCGGCCCGGTTCAGCGCACCGGTCAGGTGATCGTGGTGGGCCAGGTGTTTCATCTCCCGCAGCAGGCTGTTGCGGGCCGCCATGATGCTGGCGGCGGTCAGGGGGGTGAGAGCGATCAACATGACCCCTATCCGGACGGAGAACATCCAGTACTGGGTCTGGACATCGTGATTGATGACGAGGTGGCCGTTTGAGAGGGCGATCAGGATCAGGGTGCTGTAACTCAGGGTCAGCAGGCTGGTGGCGAAGACGGAGTAGGTGACGGCGCACCAGAGCAGCGCCGGTACCGGGAAGACGATGGATCCCGGCCCCTCGACGAGCAGGGTGAGCAGCAGGGAGGCCACCAGGCTCAGCAGCGGCATCAATCTGGTCCAGGAGAACTCGGTGCGGTAGAGGAGGGTGCGCCAGGGGGGCACGCTGTCATGGGGAGGCAGTGTCAGGAGCACCGGCAGTATGGTCATGTAGTTCACCAGCTCGCTGGCAAACCAGAAGCCCAGCCCGTAGAGCGGGGGGCCCAGAGACAGGATGGGATTGATGATGGCGCCGACCACGCCGGCGGCGAGGGAGGCGGCCAGGGTGTTTCGCAGCAGGAGCACGAGGGAGGTGGGGCGCCTGAGGAGCTTGTCGGCAGGCGCGAGCCGATGCATCAGCAGATACCCGACGCCGATGCCGGCCAGGTTGCCGCAGGTCAGCAGGATGGTTTTGAACAGGGGCTCGCCGGTGAAGAGGGCGGCGAGAAAAAAGCCCAGTATGCCGCCGGCCCAGCCCGCCGGGGTGGCCAGGCGTGGATAGCGCACCATGCAGCCGAGCAGGACCGCATTGGCAGGCCAGAAGGCCGCCAGCAGGTTGGGGGGGCGGGTGAAGATGCCGATCAGCGAGAACAGCAGTACCAGGGCGGCGACACACAACAGAGCGGACAAGGGCGTCAATGTGCATGAGGTACGTTGGCGTGCGATGTCCCCCATGGGGACCTCCTGACAAGAGAGCGTTTGTTCAGAGTATGGCTGGCACGTGACAAGGGTGAACGAGGGGGAGAGAAGAAAACGCCCCCTGGTGGAGGGGGCGTGAAGGCTTACTTGAAGACCCGGAAACGCACGTCGTCGTCAATGAAGGTCTTGTCGCCGGCAGGTTGCTCTATGCTGCCAAAAGGCATCTGGGCACGGAGCAGCCAGCTGGCGGGCAGGTCCCACTCCTTGCGCACCGCATCGTCGATGAGCGGGTTGTAGTGTTGCAGGGAAGCGCCGATGCCCTCTTGGGCCAGGGTGGTCCAGACCGCGAACTGGGCGATCCCGGTGGCATGTTCGGACCAGATGGGGAAGTTGTCGGCATAGAGAGCGAATTTCTGCTGAAGATCCTCGATGACGGCGGTGTCTTCGAAGAAGAGCACGGTGCCAGCCCCGGCGCGGAAGCTGCCGTTGATCTTGGCTTCACTCTGGGGATAGGCCTCCGGCGGCACTATCTTCTTGAGCTCCGCCTTGACGATGTCCCACAGCTTGTGGTGCTGCTCGCCGAACAGGATGACGGCGCGGGAACTCTGGGAGTTGAACGAAGAGGGGCTGTGCTTGACGGCATCCTTGATGAGGGCGGTCAGCTGGGCCTCGGAGTGGGTCACCCGGTTGCCCAGGGCATAGATGGTACGACGTGCTTTGATCTGTTCGATAAACGGACTGCTCATAACATCTCCTTGGTTGATGAATCATCACCGCCAGCGTTGCCGACAAAGGTCATCTGGCTCCGATTTCTCGAGTCATCGACTATAGCACCTTGCGGGCAATAAACCGTCAACGAGGAGTAATGACTGTTTCTACTTTTTATGGATATTCACATGACGGATGTGAATATGGCCGTGAGACACCTTGATATCTTTTTTATCATTAGCAGTGGATGTTAATGACTTCAATCAATATCTTTTGCAGATTTTGAATCTATAAAATTCATCCAATATGACATTTTATAGAGATTGACATGACGGCGGCGCTGATCAAGGAACGCTATTACATACTGACTCCGCTGTCGTTTCTCCTGGGAGGGCTGGTGCTGATCGCCACCCTGTTGCTGGCGGCAGCCAGCTACCTGAGCAGCATCGACAAGACGGTGGCGGGTTACGGTCACATGCTGGCCGCCCTCGACGCCACCCTGCTCCAGGACATGGCGCAGGACAACCGCCGCCAGCTTGGCGTACTGGAGGCGTCCCTGGACAAGCAGGCCATCGCTGCCGGGGCATCGGCCATCAATCCCATCTGGGCCATTGCCCATCAGTTCAAGTACGACGCCCACTTCCTCTATTTCTACAACGCGCGCACCCATCGGCTCGACAGCTATCCCGACTGGCAGCAACCGGAGGGCTACCGGGCACAGGCGCGGCCCTGGTACCAGACCCTGTCCGGTGAGGGCGATGATCTCGTCTGGTTCGGTCCCTACCCGGAGTTCGATTCGGTCCGGCAGGTACTGACCCTCATCAAGCGGGTCAAGGATCATGAGGGGCAACTGCTTGGACTGCTGATGGTGGACATGTCGTTCAGCGCCTTGCAGAGGGCGTTGCACCGGGCGGTGGGTGAGGATCCGGTGGCTCTCTACATCACCGAGCGCAAGGGCGGCAAGCTGGTGGTGGGGCACAATTTGTCGCTGTTGCCGCCCCGTCTCGAGCGGGAGACGCAGGCGGCCGGCCTGGACGGGTTCTGGGCAGGTCGCCACCTGCAACACGCTCTGGAGGGGATGGAGTGGGATCTCAACGTCTATCTCCCCCCCTCCCATTTTCATGAAAACCTGCAAGACACCCTGTTGATGGTGGTGCTGCCCGCCCTGGCATTGCTCTGCATCTGGCTGTGCAGCCAGTGGTTTCTGGTGCGGATCTTTCGCCAGGAGCAGGCGCTGGTGCAGGGCTCGCTCAGCGGCCTCATCCGGGATGAGGCGAGAAAGGAGAGCCAGCGGCGTCAGCGAACCTGGTTCGTGCACGGCAGCCTGGGAGAGATAGAACAGGTGCGAAACAGCCTGCTGCAAGGGCAGGATGCCCTGCTCCACGACCCCCTCACCGGCATCCTGAACCGGCGAGCCTTCGATCAGCAGCGGGCCGGACTGGAGCAGGCGGGGAGGCCCTACTGGCTGGTGCTGTTCGATGTGGACAACTTCAAGCGCGTCAACGACAGCTGGGGACACGGTGTGGGGGATGCGGTGCTGTTTCGGGTAGCCACCATCATGGCGAGAACCCTGGGGGATGAGCAGGTCTACCGCATCGGGGGCGATGAATTTGCGGCCTTGCTGCCCTGGGAGCAGGCGGAGGTGGAATGCCGCCTGACCCACCTGCTCGGTCGGGTGAAGGCCCTGAAATGGCGGGAGTTCGCCGACGCCATCACCCTGAGCGCCGGCGGAGCGCGCTATCCGGATGATGCCCTGACGCTGCTCGAGCGGGCGGATGCCTGCCTGTACGAGAGCAAGCACCAGGGGCGGGATTGCTGGCATCTGGCGGCGTCGTCGCCCGTTGACGGGGAGGTTGTGACAGTATCTGTCTGACAGTGATTGCTGCAAAAAAGGGTCTTTGGGCCTAAAAAAGGGTCATGACGGGGATGATTTCTCGTGTGACCTTTTTTTTTGATGTGGTTTCAGGTGGTTAGCCTGCTTTCTTGCATCGTGTCGCGAACCGGAGACAGGGAGGGCTGGCCGTGAGGTGCCCCTTGCGGCAGTGGCGCAGGTCAGGGGGCTTTGTATAGTGCAGGGAAAAATAATCAATCATCAGGTTTGACAGGAGTACCCCATGAAAATGAAACCGTTTGGCATGAGCGCACTGGCGCTGCTGGGGGCGTTGCTGTTGGGCACAGGACAGGTGCAGGCATCCGAGACCCTCAATACCATTCTCGGCGGCGGAGCCGGCGGGGTGGCGGGCACCATGATCGGCAAGGAGCTGGGTGGCGACACCGGCGCCCTGGTGGGGGCAGCCCTGGGGGGCGCGGCCGGTGGTGCGGCCACGGCTAATAGAGGCAACAAGAACGAAGCTGCGCTCGGCGGCGCCGTTGGTGCCCTGGGCGGGGCAGCCATCGGCAAGAGCGTCGGTGGCAGCACGGGCCAGCTGATCGGCGCCGGTATCGGTGGTGCCGGTGGCTCCGCCATCGGAGCCAGGACTGGGGATGGTCACGAGAGCCGCGGCGATCGCTATTACGATGACAGGCGCTATCACAAGCACCACAAGAAACACAAAAAGCACCGCAAGCACAGATGGCATGACGACTGATGCCGCGGCAAGCTGATCGACAAAAAGGGGCCTTTGGCCCCTTTTTTGATCCCGCTGCCGGCCCGTGAGGGGCGGCGAGCGGCCTCTTACACCAGCCGGTGCTGGCGCCTGCCAAGGGAGAAGGCGTTGATGTTGTCGATGAGCTGATCCGCGAGGCGCTGCATCGACTCTTCGCTGGCCCAGGCCACGTGGGGAGTCAGGATGAAATTGGGGTAACGCAGGGCCTGCATCAGGGGGTGGTCGGGGGGCGGCGGCTCGACGCTCGCCACATCGAAGCCGGCACCCCCCAGACGGCCGTTGCCGAGGGCTTCGAGCAGCGCCTGCTCGTCCACCAGGCCGCCACGGCCCACGTTGATGAGCAGGGCGCCCGGTTTCATCAGGGCCAACTCCCGCTCCCCGATGAGATGGCGGGTGTAGGGGGTGAGCGGGCAGTGCAGGCTGATCACATCCGAACTTTGCAGCAGGGCATCCAGGGGCAGCCTGTCGTCATCCCCCGGGGAGCCGACCTGGCTCTGGGCATAGTAAACCTCCATCCCGATGGCGCTGGCCCGCTGTCCCAGCGCCTGTCCCAGGGTGCCCTTGCCGATGATCCCGAGGCGCTTGCCATGCAGATCCGTGATGGGGTGGTCGAAGAAGCAGAACTGGCCGCTTTGTTGCCAGCGCCCCTCCAGCAGGGACTGGCGCCAGGCGAACAGGTTGCGCGACAGGGCGAGCATCAGGGCCATGGCGTGCTCGGGGACGGAAGGGCCCGAGTAGTTGCGGATATTGCACACGGCGACATTGGCGGCACGGCACGCCTCCAGATCCAGGTTGTCGCTGCCGGTGGCGGCCAGGGCGATCAGGCGCAGTTCGGGCAGTTGGGCCAGTTCATCGGCCCCGATGCGTACCTTGTTGATGATGGCGATGCTGGCGCACTTGAGCCGCTCCACCACCTGATCCGGCGCCGTGGTCGGGTAGCTTTGCCAGTGATGGGGAAAATCGGGGCGGCGCAGATTGATGCCGGTGTCCAGGGTGTCGCTGTCGAGAAACACGATTTGCTGCATGAAGCCTCCTGCCATTGGTTCGGACATGATGCCAAACATGGAGGGCGGCTGACCAGCGCGGTGGCATCGGACCAAGTCCGATGGGGAAGGCAAAAGGCGGGTGGCTGTGCCTCGGAGGGACTCAGATCCAGCCCAGGTGCGTCAGCCAGCCCTGGATGCGCCCCGGCGTCTCCTCCAGGTCCATCAGGGCATAGGGGCGGTAGTTGAGCTTGTGGCTGCGGCGGCTCTCGCTTCTGCGGGCTTCGGCCGCCAGCAGGGGCCAGCGTCCTCCCTCCTCCTGATAGAGATCCAGGGTAGGGATGCTGCCCTGGGCTATCTGCTTGGCGAGGGTCTGGTTGCTCAGCTGGTTGGGGAAGAAGCCGTCGAGCAGCACCAGGGCATCGGGGGCGGGCAACTGCTCGCTGGCGATGAGGTTGGCGGCCCAGGCGGCGCTGGTACCCTGGGCCAGCAGCAGCTTGAAGCCCCCCTCCTGCAGCTTGGCATCCCCCAGCTTGCTGATGCGGGAGGCAAACTGCTTGCGAAAATCGTCGATGACCTGCTGTTTCTTCTCGGCGGCGGGGTCGAGCTCGGTCTGCTGCGGCGAGGGGAGCAGCAGCAGGGTATCGAAACCGAGGCGCCCCAGCTCCCGGGTCAGTTGCCACAGCTGGCCGCTGCGCTGCCAGTCGGGCAGCAGGATGACCAGACCCACGTAGTTGTCGCTGTCGTGCTTTGCAAACAGTACCTGTTGTTTGTCCACCCTGGTGCTGTCGGGTATTCCCTGCCAGTCGCTGCTCTGCCAGTAGTCGGGGGGAACCAGGGGGGCTGGATCCGGGGCGGCGCCTGACGGTGCCTGCCCGGCGCCGTGGGCGGCAAAAGCAAGCAGGGTCAGCAGCAGATAGGGGCGAAATGTCATGGGGGATCCTCCAGCACTCCCTCATAGCGGCCTCGCCGGGGGTTTCTTTAGGGCAAGGGGGCACATCGGCATCGGCGGTGGCGAAGAGGGTCTGACCGGCGGGCCGGACACGGGCCCGGGATTGTTCCAAATGGCAAAGCATTCCCGGTTTTGATTGTTCCATCCCGTGACCCATACATGGTTCAGTAAGGGCAGGCGGACAGGGGGCCGGGGCATGTCGCCACTGGCCGCAGGCGGAGAATTCTCCCCCCTGTCTCGTCAGAACGAGAGGTTCACCCTCACTTTCCATCGACAGGGAGCGTTATCGCCATGAGCACCTTGGTTCACTTGCCCATCCTCGACCTGAGGCAGCTGGATGCCTCGCCCGACGCTCGGGCCGATTTTCTGGCATCGTTGCGCGATGCCGCGAGAGAGACGGGATTTTTCTACCTGACCGGCCACGGCATCGATCCCGAGCTGCAACAGGAGGTACAGCAGCTGTCGCGGGCCTTCTTTGCGCTGCCTCTGGCGGCCAAGCAGCAGGTCGCCATGATCCACTCTCCCCATTTTCGTGGCTACAACCGACCGGGGGCGGAGCTGACCCGGGGTCAACCCGACTGGCGAGAGCAGTTTGATATCGGTGCCGATCGCCCTGCCTTGCCGCGCGCGGCGGGCGACCCGCCCTGGTGGCGGTTGCAGGGGCCGAATCAGTGGCCGGAGGCGCTGCCGACACTGCAACCCGTGCTGACGCGCTGGCGTGGGCAGATGACCCGGATGTCCCGTACCCTGCTCGGGGCTTTTGCCGAGGCGCTCGCACTGTCGCCAGATGCCTTCGATGCCCTGCACGGAGAGCGTCCGAACGAACATATCAAGCTGATCCGCTATCCCGGTGAGCGGGGCGCCACTCAGGGGGTCGGTCCCCACAAGGATTCGGGCTTCCTGAGCTTCCTGCTGCAGGATGACCAGCCCGGCCTGCAGGTGGAGGTGGCGCCGGATCACTGGATCGATGCGCTCCCGCTCCCCGGCACCTTCGTGGTCAACATCGGTGAGCTGCTGGAGCTCGCCAGCAACGGCTACCTGCGGGCGACCGTGCACCGGGTGGTGCCGTCGGCGCCGGGGCAGGAGCGTCTCTCCATCGCCTTCTTCCTGGGGGCCCAGCTCGACGCCGTGGTGCCCGTCTATCCGCTGCCCGAGGCACTGGCCCGTGAAGCCAGGGGGCCTGCCACCGACCCGCACAATCCGCTGCTGCGGGAGGTGGGCTGGAACTACCTCAAGGGGCGGCTGCGTTCCCACCCTGATGTGGCATTGCGCCACCATGCCGATCTGTTGCCGGCGCCCCGGGCGCTGGCGGTCGGCGAAACCACCCATTGATTGCATGGCAAGGAGCACAAGATGAACAAGCACGGACTGTTTTCCCTGAGCGGCCTGGTATTGGCCCTCGGACTCTCTCTCCGCCCAGGCAGCCCAGGCGCTGCGGGTTGCCGCGGATCCACTGCCCCATGCGGATATCCTCGGCGAGGTGAAACGCCAGGACCCTTCGCTGGATCTGCAGGTGATCGAGCTCAGTGGCGGCATCAATGCCAATGCTCTGCTGGTGGCGGGTGATGTGGATGCCAACTACTTCCAGCACGTCCCTTACCTGCGGGATCAGGAGAAGGCGCTCGGCACCGAGCTGGTGGTGGCCGCGACCGTACACGTGGAGCCTCTTGGCATCTATTCGAAGAAGTTCAAACACCTGAGGGAGGTACCGGAAAAGGCGGTGATCGCCCTGCCCAACAATGTCACCAACCTGAGCCGGGCCCTCTATCTGTTGCAGCATGAGGGGCTCATCACCCTCAAGGCCGGCCATGAAGATCCGGCGCGGGATCTGGCGACGGTACACGACATCGCCACCAACCCCAAGGCGCTCAAGATCCTGGAGATCGAGGCGCCGCAGCTGCCGCGCTCCCTCGACGACGTGGATCTGGCGGTGATCAATGGCAACTATGCCCTGGAGGCGGGGTTGGAGCCTGCTCGCGATGCCCTGGGGCTGGAGAGTGCCCAGAACAATCCCTACGCCAACATCCTGGTGACCACCCCGGCGCTCAAGGATGATCCGCGGATCCGCCAGTTGGCGAGGGATCTGGAGTCCAGGGCGATCGCCGACTTCATTCGCAAGAGCTACAAGGGGTCGGTGATCCCGGTGGCCGGGCGGCAGTCATGATAGTGCTGGAGGGGCTCGGCAAGCAGTACCCGGGGCACGGGCAACCCGCTCTGGAGGGGGTGTCGCTCGAGATTCCGGATGGGGCCATCTACGGCATTCTCGGGCGCAGCGGGGCGGGCAAGAGCACGCTCATTCGTTGCCTCAATCTGCTGGAGCGGCCAAGCCGGGGCCACATCCTGTTCGATGGCCGCGACATCACGGCACTGGAGGGGGCGGCCTTGCGCCGCCACCGTCAGGGGACCGGCATGATTTTCCAGCACTTCAATCTGCTGCACGCCCGCAGCGTGGAGGAGAACGTGGCAGTCCCGCTGGAAATCGCCGGAGTGGCGCGCCGGGAGCGGGCGGCCCGGGTCAGCGAGCTGTTGGAACTGGTGGGGCTTGGCGAGCACCGTCGCGCCTTTCCCTCCCAGTTGTCGGGGGGACAGAAGCAACGAGTGGGCATCGCCCGCGCCCTGGCCGCCAATCCGCGCCACTTGCTCTGTGACGAGGCGACCAGTGCCCTGGATCCGGAGACCACGGAGTCGGTGCTGGCGCTGCTTGCCGACATCAACCGCCGCCTCGGGATCACCATAGTGCTCATCACCCACGAGCTGGAGGTGGTCAGGGCTATCTGCGATCACGCGGCATTGCTTGAACGGGGTCAGCTGGTGGAAAGCGGCGCTCTGGGCACCCTGCTGGCCAACCCCGACTCCCGTGTGCGGCAGGCCCTGTTGCCGGATCCCGAGATCCTGCGGCGTTTCATGGCGCGTCACGGAGTCACAGAGGAGGTGCGTTTATGCAGAGTCGCCTGAGTGTCGATGCCTTGCTCGAACTGATGTATCAGGGGTCGCTCGAAACGCTCTACATGGTGGGAGTGGCGGCCGTGTTCACCCTGTTGCTGGGGCTGCCGACCGGGGTGCTGCTGGTGGTGACCCGTCCCGGGGGCGTGCTGCCCTTGCCCCGTCTCAACATGGTGCTGGGGATCGGTATCAACATCGGGCGGTCGCTCCCCTTCGTGGTGCTCCTGATCGCCCTGATCCCCCTGACCCGGCTGGTGGTCGGCACCTCACTGGGCAGCACCGCCGCCATCGTCCCCATCACCCTGGGGGCCTTCCCCTTCTTTGCCCGGGTGGTGGAGAGCGCCCTCGATGAGGTGGACAAGGGGCGCGTCGAAGCCGTGCTCGCCATGGGGGGCAGCGGCTGGCACGTGGTCGTCAAGGCGCTGCTGCCCGAGGCCTTGCCGGCGCTGCTGGCCGGACTCACCCTGACGGTGGTGATGCTCATTGGCTTCTCCTCCATGGCGGGGGTGGTCGGTGGCGGCGGGCTCGGGGATCTGGCGATCCGCTACGGCTACCAGCGCTTTGACGACAAGGTGATGGCAGGGACAGTGGTCATGTTGCTGCTGCTGGTGCAACTGGTACAGGGGGTGGGGGACAGGCTGGTGCGGGCACTGGCCCATCGCCGCTAGGGGCACGGCTTCTCATCAGGCCGGCCGTGAGGTGCCAGCCAATAAAAAAGCGAGCCTTGGCTCGCTTTTTTTGCAATCACATCAAGGGGTCAACTTAGTTGACGCGACGCTTGAATTCACCGGTACGGGTGTCGATTTCGATCTTGTCACCGATCTCCACGAAGGCGGCAACGGCCAGCTCGTAGGAGGTGCCCTTCAGGCGGGCAGGCTTGGTCACTTTACCGGAGGTGTCGCCACGGGCGGCCGGCTCGGTGTACTCGACTTCACGCACGATGGTGGTCGGCAGTTCTACGGAGATGGCTTTCTCGTTGTAGAAAGTCACTTCGCAGAGGTCTTCCATGCCGTCTACCAGGTAGTTCAGGGCATCACCCAGGTTGTCTTTCTCGACGTCGTACTGGTTGTACTCGGTGTCCATGAAGACATACAGCGGGTCGGAGTAGTAGGAGTAGGTGCACTCTTTACGCTCCAGCTGAACGACTTCCAGCTTGTCGTCGGCCTTGAAGACGGTCTCGGTGGCGCTGCCGTTCAGCAGACCCTTCAGCTTCATCTTGACCACGGCGGAGTTACGGCCGGATTTGTTGAATTCAGCCTTCTGGACCACCATCGGCTCGGTGCCGATCATGACTACGTTACCAGCGCGGATTTCCTGTGCGGTTTTCATGTAAAAAATTCCTGTTCGTGAAACGGACGGATAAAAACTGCCAGATTATATACGGCTTTCTAAAAATTTCACCAACCTCGTGACGAGATCCCCGTCCGCCAGCAGCCTCTGTGGCCAGGTGCGCCCATGTTGCTGCCATATGGCCGCGTATTGCGGCCATTGTGCCCAGAGTTCACCGGTGTGTTCCCCCCGGTTGAGGGCATGGTTGAAGCGGCGCAGCCACTGACCGGCCGGCGCTGGCAAGGGGGAGAGGTAGTGGTCGAGAAAACCGTCCAGCTTGACCATGTGGGCATCCTCTTCCTGCTGGTAGATGTGCCAGAGGAAGGGGCGCCCCGCCCACTGGGCCCGCACGAAGGAGTCCTCCCCGCGCACCAGGTTGAGATCGCAGCTCCACAGCAGGCGATCGTAGCCCCTCTGATCGGTCATCGGCAGCAGCTTGATGGTGAGGTTGCCCGCCTGGAGCAGCGCGCCTGCCTTGGCCGTCGGAATGGCCTCTGCCAGCCCTGCGCCGATGAGCACATCGTCGAGGGAGCGCCCCAGCGGCAGCAGCAGGGTGACGGGGGTGACGCTCTGGCGCCAGCCCTCGACCAGGCTCCTGAGCGCCTCGCTCTCGTAGGTGAAGAGGCTGACCCGCAGCTCGTCTTCTCGTTGGGGTGGCAAGCCGAGGCTGGCCCAGTAGGCGGTCAGTCCCGCTTCATCCTGCTGCCAGCGCTCGCGCTCGACGATGAGGCCGTGCTCGCACAGCAAGCCGCCCGTTTTCTGCGTGAAACCCGGGAAGAAGAAGTACTTGTCGAGGCGCTGGCTGCCGACCTGCTGGGGCGAGGCGAGGCCATGGCAATCCTCGACCCAGCTCTCGGCCGAGAGGTATTCGAGGTTGATCCAGCAGGGGGGCATGGTCTGCTCGGCCATGCGTTCGATAAAGGGGGCGGGCAGCTCGCAGGCAAACGCCTCGATGACCACCCTGGCCGGGGTCATGTCGGCGGGGAGGCGCTCGTGCCAGTGCTGGACATAGATGCCATCGACCCACTGACCGTCCTGTGCGGGGTCGAGCGCCGGGCAGATGCGGGCGAAGCTAGCCAGATCGTCCACCCAGAGCCGCACCTGCACCTCACTCTTCTGCGCCGGGAGCGCGCCTTCCTGTTTGAGCTGGCGGGCGAGTCGCCAGGTGACGCCGATGTCACCGAAGTTGTCGACGACGCAGCAGAAGATGTCCCA
This sequence comes from Aeromonas sp. QDB63, assembly GCF_027707425.1. Classification (NCBI taxonomy): domain Bacteria; kingdom Pseudomonadati; phylum Pseudomonadota; class Gammaproteobacteria; order Aeromonadales; family Aeromonadaceae; genus Aeromonas; species Aeromonas sp. QDB63. The sequence continues at coordinate 207,796 of NZ_JAPCIS010000002.1, read as the reverse complement.
GTCGAAGGGGGGGAGAGGGCTTGTCATGGCGCGGGATCCCAGATGCAAAAAAACCGGTGCGCAGGGTAGCACACCGGTTGGTCGGCTTCTAACCGTCAGCGCGTGACGGGGTCTGTGGCAGGTTACTCCTTGCCGTAGACGTTGTTCTCCTGCTCGCGCACCCGGATGAAGGTGGTGCGTTTGGTGAGCTCTTTCAGCTGGCTGGCCCCCACATAGGTGCAGGTGGATCGCACCCCGCCCAGGATATCGCGCACCGTGTTCTCCACCGGGCCGCGGTAGGGCAGCAGCACTGTTTTGCCTTCGGAGGCGCGATACTCGGCGACGCCGCCAGCGTGCTTGTCCATGGCGCTGGCCGAGCTCATGCCGTAGAACTTCATGAAGGGCTCGCCATCGACCTCGACGATTTCACCGCCGCACTCTTCGTGAGCGGCCAGCATGCCCCCCAGCATCACGAAGTCGGCGCCGCCGCCGAAGGCTTTGGCCACATCCCCCGGGCAGGTGCAGCCGCCGTCGCCGACGATCTGGCCGCCCAGACCGTGGGCCGCATCGGCACACTCGATGATGGCGGAGAGCTGCGGGTAGCCGACCCCGGTCTTGACCCGGGTGGTGCAGACCGAGCCCGGGCCTATGCCCACTTTGACGATGTCGGCGCCGGAGAGGATCAGCTCCTCCACCATCTCGCCGGTCACCACGTTGCCCGCCAGGATGACGTGGTTGGGGCAGGCGTCACGAATTTTGCGCAAAAACTCGACGAAGTGCTGGGAGTAGCCGTTGGCCACGTCCACGCAGATGAAGCGCAGGGCGCTGGACATCGCGAGGATCTGGCGGGTCTTGGTGAAGTCCTCCTCCGAGGTGCCGGTGGAGACCATTACGTGGCCCAGCAGGGCCGGGTCGGTCTCATTGACGAAGGTTTGCCACTGCGCAAGGCTGTAGTGCTTGTGCACCGCCGTCATCATCTCGAAGCTGGCCAGGGTACGCGCCATGGCGAAGCTGCCGACGGTATCCATGTTGGCGGCGATGACGGGCACGCCCTGCCATCGGGTCTGGGTGTGCTTGAAGGTGAACTGGCGGGTCAGGCTGACTTGGGAACGGCTCTTGAGAGTAGAGCGCTTGGGGCGAAACAGGACATCCTTGAAACCGAGCTTCAAGTCTTCTTCGATACGCATTGCGAATTCCTTATTGAGCCTTGTGTGAGAGCTCACTTTGCAGTGGCAACTTTTCGGCAGGCGCAAAAAAACCGGTGGTTTTCAGGCCCTCCGGTTTACAGCAGTGTAGGCAAAAATCCCGTCAGAACAAGACTGATAATTCACGCACCGCTGTGGTAGCCTTTGGCGTCACAACCTGAGGATGGCCGCTAGCGTCATCCAGCACCCTGTTCTCCCCTCGTTTTCCTGCTGCATTCCCCACTCACGCGCCGTGCCCGGCATGGATTGTCGCCTGTTGGCACCGCGTCCAGAGCCCGCTCCCCTGCACGCCAGAATCCGGTTGACCCGGCAGTTGGCTGTGATACATCTGGGCGCAAGACTGACAAGGCGAGAGAGCAAAATGGGCAAGAGAATGGTGGCGGCGGCCATGATGTGGGCGCTGTGCGGCAGCGCGATGGCGGCCCAGACCAGCTATGGCTGGATCGAGAAGGGGGTGCTGATGCCCTACGGGGTGGCGGTCAAGATGAAGCTCGATACCGGTGCCCTCACTTCGTCGCTGGATGCCCGCGACCTGAAGCATTTCAAGAAGGATGGCAAGCCCTGGGTGCGCTTCAACCTGGTGCTGACCGATGCCAATACCGACAAGGTGGTGCGCCGGAGCGTGGAGCGACCTGTGGAGCGCAGCGTGACGGTGCGCGGGGCGGGCGGCATGGAGCAGCGCCCGACGGTGACCATGTCCGTCTGCGTCGGGGACCAGGTCTACAAGGAGTGGTTCACCCTGCGGGATCGCAGCAAGATGATCTACCCGGTGCTGCTGGGGCGCCGTCTGCTGGCGGAGCTGGGACCGGTGGATTCGAGCCGGACCTTCACGGTACAGCCCACCTGCGACTAGGGTGGTGCAGCCATGAAAAACGGGGGCCAGGCCCCCGTTTTTCATGGCGTGCGCAAAGGCTGACCCGTCATGCCTGGCGCGAGGCGGGAAGCAGCACACTCACTTCGAGCCCCCCTTCGGGCCGGTTGTGGATGTCGAGATCCGCTCCGTGAAGCTGGGCGATGCGCGAAACGATGGCCATGCCAAGGCCCACGCCATCCCCCTGCTGGGGATTGACCCGGAAGAAGCGCTCGCACAACCGGGAGAGGGCGGCGGTGGGGATGCCGGGGCCGTTGTCCCGCACATCCACCCGGATCCGGTTGCCCACCTGGCTCACCACCACGGCGACCTCGCCGCCCACCTGGGTGTAGCGCAGCGCATTGTCGATGAGGTTGCCGAACATCAGCTCCAGCAACATCGCCTGTCCCATTACCTGCACCTGTTCGGCGCCCTCCAGGGACAGCTGCTGATCCTTTTTCAGGGCGATGGGGGCCAGGGTCGCCAGGGTGCCCTGCAACAGGGGGAACAGGGGGAGGGCGGTGAGGGCCGGGCTCTGCTGGTTGTCGATGCGGGCCTGGGTCAGCAACTGGCGGATCAGCCGATCGCTGCGATCGAGGGCCAAGAGCATCTTGCGCAGGGCCTGCTCCCGGCTCTGATCATCCTCGGCCGTCATGGCGTTCTCGCTGTGGATGCGCAGCACCGCGAGGGGGGTGCGCAGCTCGTGGGCGGCCTCGTTGGTGAACTGTTTCTCCCGATCCAGAGTGTCAGCGAGGGCGTGCATCAGCCGGTTGATCTCCCCCACCAGCGGCGTCAGCTCCTCGGCCTTGATGGCGAGATTGAGGGGGCTCAGGTTGGCGGGATGACGCTCGCCGATGGCTTGCGCCAGCTGGTGCAGCGGTGACAGCCCCCGGGTGATCAGCCACCACAGCAGACCGAGCAGGAAGGGCAGGGTGATGAAGAGGGGTAGCATGGTGAGGGTGGCCATCTTGCTGGCCAGCTCGCTGCGTTCGTCATCCCGCTCCGCCACGATGAGCCAGGTCTGTTCACCTTCGTTGTAGAGGGTAAAGGTGCGCCACTCGTGGTGATCCTTGGTTTCGCTGTTGAAGCCCCGCTCCAGGGTGGTCAACGGTTGGGCCGGGGCATTGGGCGAGCGCAGCAGCACGGCGCCCTGCTCGCTCAGCAACTGGAAGTAGAGGTTGTGCTCGAATTCATGGCCATAGGGGGTGAACTCGTTGTCCTGGCCGAACTGGAAGAAGCCGCCCTTCTCGATGTGGGGCGTCTCGGGGACGGCCTGCACCCACTCCTGGTACACGGTGCCGTTGCGCGGCAGCTCGCCGCTCTGCTTGAGATAGCGGCTGAGCAACTGGTTGGTGATGCGGGCGGACTGGGCGAGACGGGCATCAAACAGCTCTTCCATCTCGTGGTTGGCCTGCAGGTAGCCGATAAGGCCGCTGATGGCGAGGCTGAGGCTGACCAGGGCCAGGATGCCGGAGAGCAGGAAACGGCGGATGGAACGGACACGGCTCATGGGGCGGAGGCTCCTCTTGCGCCCTGGACGTCGAGCTGGGGCACGATGTAACCGACGCCGCGAATGTTGCGGATGAGCTCGGGGAAGAATTTCTTGCGCAGATGGTGAATGTGCACCTCCACCGCGTTGCTCTCTGCCCCCTCGTCCCAGCCGTAGAGGCTCTGCTGCAGTTGATCCCGGCTCAATACCCGGCCGCTCTGGGTGATGAGCTCCTGCAACAGCTTGTACTCGTGGGGGGTGAGCTTGACCGGCTCGCCCCGATAGGTGACCTGTTGTGACGCGGGGAAGAGCTGCAGCTCCCCGTACTCCAGCACCGCCTGGGCCTGCCCCTTGCTGCGCCGCACCAGGGCGCGCAGCCGGGCGTTGAGCTCCTGCAGGGCGAAGGGTTTGACCATGTAGTCGTCGGAGCCTGCATCCAGCCCCAGTACCCGGTCGTCCAGGGCATCACGGGCGGTCAGGATGAGCACGGGCAGGGTCTGCCCCTCCCGGCGCAACTTGCGCAGCAGGCTGATGCCGTCGATGTCCGGCAGGTTGAGATCCAGGACAAGGGCGGCAAATTCCTCGCTCTTGAGCGCCGAGAGGGCCGGCATCCCCTGCTGGAGCCAGTCCACCGTGTAGCCGCTGCTGCGCAGGGCATCAACCATGCCGTCTCCCAGCATCACATCATCTTCCACCAACAGGATCCGCATTGTTCTCTCCCTCAAACGACACTGCCCACCAGTATGCTAGCTGGTGGGCAGAGTTGAAATAGCACACTGTGCTGCTTGTGTTTACAGCTTGGCGAGACGCTCGCGAATTTCCATTCTGCGGCCCTCGTCCGCCACCTCGCGGCCAGGGCGCGCCGGGGCGGCCAGGGCCTTGTCCAGATAGACCTTCGCCTGTGCCTTGTCACCCTGATCCAGCAGGAAGTCGCCGTAGAAGAAGTTGGGGTCGATGCCGGTGGGATTGATGGCCAGCGCCTGCTTGAGCAGCTTCTCCGCCTTCTCGTCGTCTCCAAAGCCCACCGGCCAGCCCGGCACCTGGTAGTAGAGGGAGCCCAGGCTGGTGTAGGCCGAGCCTTCCAGCGCCTTGGGATCCTGCTTGATGGCGATCTCGAGCTTGGCCTTGGCCTCCTTCACCAGGCTCAGGGCGCCGAGGCCGCCCTTGGCCCCCGCCCAGGTGCTCTTGACGATGGCGGACCAGATCAGCAGATCGGTGCGAAATGCCTCCTTGGCGCTCGCCTCATCGGCCTTGGCACTCAGGCTCTCCAGGCAGCTCTCCTTGGCTTTTCCGGTCTGCTGGTACTGGCAGTGGGCCCACTCCTGCTGAATGGTGGGCAGGGCATCGGCGGCCTGGGCCAGACCGCTTGCCAGCAGGCCTCCCAGGGCGAGCAACAGGGGGCCGTGACCAAATCGGGGACGGAAAGTGGCGTGCTTCATCTCAATGTTCCTTCTCGTTTGTCGCACAGGCGGGATCGCTCCTGTGATCGGGGGCTGGGGAGGCGGTGCGGCGGGCGTGGCGCTCGATGATCGGGCGCTGCTTGGCCAGGGCCATGTCCACCAAGGCGGGCAGCAGGCCGTTGAGCCGCACAAAGAGCTTTTCCGGCCAGCCGAGCCAGCGGCGGCGTGTCTCGTTGCACAGGGCGATGACGGCCTCCTCGGCCACGTCCTGTGGGCTGTCGGTCCGGGTGCCGAGCTCGGCATTCATGGCATAGGCCGCCTCGGAGTTGAGGTGGGTGCGGGTGGCGCGGGGGGCAAAGTGCAGCACCTTGATGCCGGTTCCCTCCAGCTCCCGCCCCAGGGACTCGCTGAAGCCGCGCATGGCGAACTTGCTGGCGCAATAGACGCTGTAGCCGGCAAAACCGATGGCCCCGAGGCTGGAGCCGATGTTCATGATGATGGCGGGCTTGCGCAGCCGGGGCAGCAGGGCCCGGGTGAGCTGGATGGGCGCCTCGACGTTGAGCAGCAACTGGCGTGTCACCTGCTCGCTGCTCTGATCTTCCAGCCAGGCGAACTGGTTGCAGCCCGCACTGTTGATGAGCACGTCCAGCCCCTCGTCCAGGGCCGGATGTTGCAGCAGCTGCGCCCGCTCATGGGGAGAGCCAAGATCGGCCGTCACCGTCTGGTGGCGATCCGGATGAGGCAGCTCCCGGCGCAGGCGCTCCAGGGCGCTGGCCCGACGACCGTGCAGCAGCAGATGGGCACCCTGGGCCGCCAGTTCATGGGCCAGGGCTTCACCAATGCCGCCACTGGCGCCAGTCAGCAGTATGCGTTTGCCTTCAAGCTTCATTGGCAGGATCCCGTGAGCTGATAGAGCATGTCGCCATAGAGGCGGTAGACCACCTTGGCGGCGTGAATGATGGCGGCCTGATCGGCGGCATCTTCCACCCGGTTCATCAGGGATTCGAAGAACTTGAGGTGCTCCTGGTCCAGGGCCCCGTGGGAGCTCAGGTAGCTCATGGCCTGGGGCGGCAGACCCAGACCGCTCTTGAGCTGGTCGGCGACGGTCAGGGCGATGGCGACGCTGGTGCCTTCCAGCACCTGCACCATGCCGAAGAAGCCCATGGGGTTGCCGCGTTGGATCTGATCGTAGAGGAAGGCCACCATCAGCTCGATGGGCAGGCCCGGCTGGCCGTGGCGCACCGCCTCGGCATCACCGCCGCAGGCACGGATGTCGTTCAGGATCCACTCCTGATGGCCGTACTCCTCGTCGATGTACTCCCTGATGGCGCCACGCACCCATTCGTACTCCTGCCCCAGCTTGCCGCCGGTGGCCATCAGGAGCGGCACCGTGTGGCGCACGTGGTAGTAGGCCTGTGCCAGGAAGGCGAGGTAGGTGTCACGGCTGATGTCGCCGCGGCGGCAGGCCTCGATGATGGGGGCGTTGAACAGGCGTTCGCGCTCGCAGGCGGTGGCTTGTTGCAGGGTCTGGTAGAAGCTCATGAGGTCTCTCCTGTGAGGCATTGGCTGATCTGCCGGGAAAAATGGTGATAAATCTCGTTGCGACGGGGGCGCCCGTTGGCCGTCAGCAGGCCGGGGAGCTGATCCAGGGCGACCGGCAACCAGTGATGGATGCGGGCGTAATCGGGCAACTGCTGGTTGAGCCGGGCAATCTGCTCTGGCAATTGGGACTGGCTGCCCGGCAGCGGCTGGATAAGGGCCACGTTGGCGGGCTGACCGTCACCGAAGATGACGATGCGGGCGATGGCCGGGCAGAGCTGGGCCTGGGCTTCCACCCACTCCGGGGAGAAGTTGCGGCCAAAGGCGGTGATCTGCACGTTCTTCTTGCGCCCTGTGATGTGCAGGTAGCCCTCCTCGTCGATCCGACCCAGATCCCCTGTGGCGATCTGGCTGCCCGTCTCGCCCTCTTCCCCCAGGTAGCCCAGCATGGCGCTGCCGCTGACCATGACTTCGCCGTCTGCGGCGATCGTCACCTGGCAGTGGGGCAGAGGCAGGCCGACGCTGCCGGGACGATCCCCGTGGGGGCCGTTCAGGGCGACCACGGAGCCGCATTCTGAGAGACCGTATCCCTCGTAGACCGGCAGCCCCGCCGCACGGGCGTGAGCGATGAGTTCGGGGGCGACCTTGCCGCCGCCCACGGCGACGAAGCGCAGAGTGCCGAGCTGTGTCGCCAGGGCTGGGGTATTGAGGCACAGGGCCAGAAGCAGGCGCAGCAACTCGGGTACCAGCACCAGGCTGTGGCTGGGCCAGCGCAGCAGTGCCTGGGCCAGGGCCGCAGGATCCAGCTTGCTGGAGCCCGAGAAGCCGAGTTCCCCCAGGGAAGGGATGCGGCTGCAGGCGCCGGTCAGCAGCGGTACATACAAGCCGGTCAGGTTCTCCAGCAAGGTGGTGAGGGGCAGCAGGGTCAGGTGTTTCTCAATCCGGGCAGGGGCCACCCGCAGGGCAAGGGATCCGCAGACCGCCGTCATCTGTTCCAGCGACAGGCAGACGCCCTTGGGTTGCCCCGTGGTGCCCGAGGTATAGGTGATCTTGGCGGTGCCCGCCGGCAGCTCGGGGAGGCGGGCCGGGATGCGGCGCCACAGGGGCACGGCCTGCTCATCGGGCCTGCCTGCCATGAGCACGAGGGGTGAGGCGGCTTGCCACCCCTGGTGCTCCGGGCCGACCAGGGCGTCTGCTCCGCTGCTTTCAAGCAGCCACGTCTGCTGCGCCGGACTGAAGAAGTGGGGAACCGGGATGACCACGATGCCGGCCCAGGTGCAGGCGAGATCGATCAGCGCCCAGGGCAGGCCGTTGTCGAGTTGCAGGGCCAGGCGGCGGATGCCGGCCCCTTGCAGCACTCCTGCCAGTTGCTGGATCTGCTGCCACAGGCTCTGGTAATCCAGCTCACCCTGGCTGCCTAGCAGTGCAGGCTGGAGCGGGGTCTGGCTGGCATGGTGGGCGATGGTGTCGAACAGCGTCATTGCGCGCACCTCCTGTCGATGTCGGCATGGTTAAAAAGGCGGGGCATGGGCCCCAGCAGGTTGAGCAGCAGGCTGCTCTGTGCGAGCACCTCGCGCCCCTGGTTGATGTCGCCTGCCATCACCTTGGGCTGGCAGCGGTAGTATTCGCCCCAGGCGCTGGCATCCTCTCCCACCTGATGGGCCTCTGCGAGTGCCAGCTCCACCGGGTTGAGACGCAGGCGGGTAAAGCTGTTGCGCAGCTTGGCGGTGCCGGTGAACACCACGTAGTCCAGGGCGTTGTCACACAGCAGACGGCACAGCGCGGCAAACATCAGGCGGGCGTGACCCGGTTCGCTGCAGGCAAGATTGCCCACTTCGATGATGCGGTGGCGGGCCGGACGTACCCCGAGACGGGTCTCGATGGCGGCCTCGACAGGCTGCTCCAGATATTGCTCCAGATAGAGAGGTTGCTCGTGCTCGCCATGGCAGGCCTGATTGAGGCCGCAGGCACCGACCAGCACGCCATCTGCCCGGTATAGCCCGAGCAGGCAGGGCAGAAAATGGGGAATGCGGGCGTTGAACTCGAGGGTGTAGGCGGCCTGGATATAGGTTTGCAGCGCCATGACCTGCTGCGGGGATTCGGCCAGGATCAACCGGTAGGGGGCTTGGATCTCGATGGTCATGGTTGGCTCCTTCTCTTGCGATGGGATGAGAGTAAAAGGGCAAACTTAAGAAACCCTTAAGGCGCAAAAAAAGACGAAAAAAACTGGCGGGGGGTGCACGGGGGTCGATGGGGGCACGAGACAAAACAGTTGCCAGCAGCGGGCGTGGCAGGCAATCTGCCCCGCTGTCGCCACCCGAGGAGTTGCCATGTCATCCCCTGTTCACTGTCCCCTGTGTCTCTCCCCTTGGCACCATGCCCTGCCGGTGGCGGGCAAGGGCTATTACCGCTGCCTGGCGTGCGAGCTGGTCTGGATGGACGAGGCGGACCACCTGGACGAGGGGGCCGAGAAAGCGGTCTATGACGGGCACGACAACCGGGTGGACGATCCCCGCTACCGGACCTTTCTGATGCGTGCCTTTGGCGAGGTGCTGGCCCGGGTGTCGCCTCCTGCCAGCGGCCTCGATTTTGGCTGCGGCCCCGGGCCTGCCCTCATCGCCATGGGGCGGGAGGCGGGCTTCGAGATGGCGGGCTACGACAAGTTCTATGCCGACAACCCCGAGTGCCTGACAAGGCAATATGACTTCATCACCAGCACCGAGGTGATAGAGCACATCGCCACCCCCCGCGCCGTGCTGGACACGCTCTGGGGCTGTCTCAAGCCCGGCGGGGTGCTGGTGTTGCAGACCCAGCGGGTGCTGGGGGACGAGCGCTTCAAGACCTGGCGCTATCGCCACGATCCCACCCATATCGTCTTCTTCGCCGAGGCCTCATTCCGTGCCCTGGCTGTCCGCTGGCAGGCAGAGGTCGAGTTTCCTCATGCCGATGTGGCGGTGTTCACCAAACCCTGAGCCGGGCGTTTTCATTTGGCCATGAGTTGGGCATGCTGGTGGCCTGATACCCAGGAACGGATGCCCCTATCTCCATGTCGATCCCCCACCTCTCATTGCAAGACGCTCGCCACCTGCAACTGGCGGCCCAGGGGCTGCTGACCCCGCGCCGCGCCAGAGCAACCCCCGCCGACCTGCTCGCCTGCATTCGCCGCATGGCGTTGCTGCAGATAGACACCATCTCCGTGGTGGCCCGCAGCCCCTATCTGGTGCTGTTCAGCCGTCTCGGCCACTACGATCCGCGCTGGCTGGAACAACTGCTGGCCGATGGTGACCTCTTCGAATACTGGGCCCACGAGGCCTGTTTCGTCCCCCGGGAAGATTACCGGCTGCTGCGCCATCGCATGCTGGATCCCGCCGCCATGGGCTGGAAGTTCTCCGCCCAGTGGCTCAAGACCCACGGCGGCGAGATAGCGCAGATAGTGGAGCGCATTCGCCAGGATGGCCCGGTGCGGGCGGCAGACTTCGAGCGCAAGGGGGACAAGGGCAACGGCTGGTGGGACTGGAAGCCCGAAAAGCGCCACCTGGAGGTGCTGTTTACCGCAGGCCAGCTGATGGTGCGCGAACGGCGCAATTTCCAGCGGGTCTACGATCTCGCCGAGCGGGTCATGCCGGAGTGGAATGACGAGCGGGATCTGCCGAGTCCTGATCTCGCCCGGCGGGACATGGTGCGAGCCAGTTGCCGGGCGCTGGGGCTGGTCAAGACCGGCTGGGTGGCGGATTACTATCGCCTTAAACGGGGGAAATACGACGCCCTGCTCCACCAGCTGGCGGACGAGGGGGAGCTGTTGCCGGTACGAGTGGAGGGGTGGCAGCACGGAGCCTTCGTTCACGCCTCCCTGGCCGATGAACTGGTCCGGGCCCAGGCGGGCTCCCTCAAGGCGAGCCACACCGCCGTGCTCTCGCCCTTTGACCCGCTGGTGTGGGATCGCAAGCGGGCCAGTGAGTTGTTTGGTTTTGACTATCGCATCGAGTGCTATACCCCGGCCCCCAAGCGCCAGTACGGTTATTTCGTGCTGCCGTTGCTGCATCGCGGCAAGCTGGTGGGCAGGATGGACGCCAAGGCCCATCGCAAGGAGGGGGTGTTTGAGGTCAAGAGCCTCTATCTGGAAGACGGGATCAGGGTGACCCGGACCCTGGCCCAGGATCTGGGCAAGGCCATCCAGAAGCTGGCGGAGTGGCACCAGACACCGACCCTGCGCTACGGCGCCATTCCTGCGCCCTTGCTGGCCCTGTGGCAGGAGATATCGTCGCCTCTGTAGTCAAACTTACGGGGATTAATAAGTACTTGTTCAAGTGTTGGTACGCTAATTGGTTAGCGTACAACGACAAGCTCAAATCGTGAGAGATATTAGGATGGTGACAGGACAACGATTTAATACCGCACTTTGCGGGCTTTCAGCAGAGTTCGGTTACTACCCAGAGTTTTGTGATATTGAGACCGATAGATTCTCAATCAGAACACTTCCCGAACATGAACGCATTGTGGCGCTCGTATCAGGGGACCCGAATGTCCTCAAAGGTTGGATCTATCCGGGGGCGCAGCAATATAGAGAATTCATGAGCGGACATGTTCGTTCAATGCCTTATAATGTTCGTGTTTTTGGGCTTCCCAAAACCCATGTTCTGACGCTTCCAGAGCGCAGAAACAGAGAGGAACTCGATTTTGTGGTGTGGTGCTTATCCTTTTTCACCGGTATGAGACTAACTACAACAGAGGCTGGCTTTCTCGATGCAACCCCCATCCAGCCGGGAAAGCTCGTTGATTTTATCCTGAGTCGCAGCACTATCGCCGATGTCATCGAATTGGCGCTGGACTATCTGGAATCGGAGCGTGGTGATGCTCGTGCGCCTAAGCGGGTGACTGCTGTCATCCATGCCTTGTTTTTGGCGCAGTATCCACAGAATCTCTCTTTTGAGCGATTTCAGTACCTGTACATGGCACTGGATGCTTGTTTCAGGCTAGTTGAAGTCAAAGAAGCGAAAAAACTCCAGATTTCTCATGCTGGACGTGTTCAATGGATGTGTGAAAAATTTGGTATGCCAGTACCTGATTGGGCTAAGAACAGCAAAACAGAGCCCTCATCGCTATCGGTCGCCCGTAATGACACTTTCCACGAAGCCATATTCTTTGATGGGCCGTTGGGATTTGCTAGTTACGACGGTAACCTGCGCTCAGCAGAACAGGAAAACACCCTACTGCAAATGGAAGCATTGGTTTGTCGGTTACTGGTGGCCATTCTTGGTAAGCCTGGCGTCGGCTATGTTAAAACCTCCGTCAATACCATAGAGATTCACGCACTGGAACTACGTGGATGAAGGCCAGAATTAAACCGCAAATAAAAAAACCGGGCACTGGGCCCGGTGTGTTATGCAGTCAGGATGTGCTTACTGGAGCACCAGCACCATCAGCAGGCCGACGGTGATGGCGGACACCAGGAAGGCGAAGCCATAGAACACATAGTGGTGCAGCTTGGTGGTGTGGATCCCCAGATCATGCAGGCCGTGGTAGATGCGGTGCATGCCGTGCCAGACGGGCAGGGCGATGATCACCAGCAGGATGCAGGCACCCCACCAGGAGCTGGCGAATGCCAGCACGCGCTCGTAGCTCATGGTCTCCACGTCCATGATGCCCATGGGCACCAGCAGACCTGTGATGAGGACAATGACCGGCAGCAGCATGGCAACCACCATGCCACCCGCACCAAACAGACCCCAGTAAATTGGCTCGTCAGAACGTCTCATATTTATTCCTCAAATCATGATTGAGTGATCGTGGCCAACGTTTCTGAGTGAGAGCCCGGTACCAAACAGTCACCAATAACCGGGTTCGTCAGAACGTCTTATGGTTTTCTCCTCAGGCCACGATGATCAGGACAAGCAGGGATACCGCCGCCAGCGCCACATACTGGGCAATGACGATCGGTTTCTCCGGCACCAGGTCTTCACCACGGAAGATGCGCATGGCTTTCGGAGCCAGGGCGAACCAGGTCTTGGCGTGGAACAGGCAGGCTGCCAGGGCGATGACGTGGAACAGGATGGCAATGGGGCTTTGCAGAGATTCCAGCCAGCCGTTGAATGCCTCCTGACCCTGTACCAGGCGCAGCAGACCCCACATCAGCACGACGGCGTAGATGGAGACGAAGATGCTGGTGCCTTCGCGGATCATGTAACCGGTGTAGAAGGCATTCTTCAGCCACCAGTCTTTCTTCATCTCGCGCACGTAAGGCTTACGTTTGCTCTCAGTGTTGTTCATGGTCTCACTCCTGGTCTCAGTCCGGCTTGAACATGGCGATCATGTAGTCCTTGGCGCTCTCGACCTTGCCAAGCTGGATGGCGGCGGCCGGATCCACGCCTTTCGGGCACACTTCGGAGCAGTAGCCCACGAAGGTACAGCCCCAGACGCCCTCGTCCTGGCTGATGATCTTCATCCGCTCCCTGGACGCGCTGTCGCGGTTGTCGGCGTTGTAGCGATAGGCCAGTGCCAGGGCCGCCGGACCGGTGAACTTCTTGTTGATGCCATATTGCGGGCAGGCCGCGTAGCACAGACCGCAGTTGATGCACATGGAGAACTGGTGATACTTCGCCATGTCAGCCGGCGTCTGGGTGTACTCGCCGTCGCACAGGCTGCGCGGCTCGGACGGGATGATGTAGGGCTTGATGCTCTCCAGCTTCTCGATGAAGTCGGACATGTCGACCACCAGATCGCGCTCGATGGGGAAGTTGTTGAGCGGCTCGATAGTCATCTTGCCCGGCAGGTAATCCCGCAGGAAGGTCTTGCAACCGAGTTTCGGAATGCCGTTGACCATCATGCCGCAGGAGCCGCAGATCGCCATCCGGCAGGACCAGCGGAAGCTCAAGGTAGAGTCCAGATGATCCTTGATGTATTGCAGCGCATCCAGCAGGGACATCTCTTTGAGGTAGGGCACCTGGAAGGTCTGCATCCAGGGCTCGTTATCCTGCTCGGGACGGTAGCGCAGGATTTCAATTTCGATCATCTCAGCCATTCTTCTTAGCCTCGTCTTGTTTCTCACCCTCGGAACCGTACACGCGCTTGGCCGGTTGGGATTTAGTGATCTTCACATCGGAATAGTCGATGGTCGGGGCCCCTTCGCCGTTGTAGAAGGAGAGAGTGTGCTTGAGGAAGTTGACGTCATCGCGCTCCTCGTAACCGTCCAGACGCTGGTGGGAACCGCGGGACTCTTTGCGGTTGATGGCGGAGTGCGCCATGGCTTCCGCCACGTCCAGCATGTAGCCCAGCTCGATGGCGTACAGCAGGTCGGTGTTGAAGACCGAGGACTTGTCGTTGATCTTGATCTTTTTGTAACGGGCTTTCAGCTCGTTGATCTTGTCGATGGTGCCCTGCATCAGCTCTTCGGTACGGTAGATACCGACACCGGCTTCCATGGACATGCCCAGTTCGTTGCGGATATCCGCCGGGTTTTCGGTGCCGTCGATGTCCAGCAGGGAGAGGTGCTGCTTGATGATCGCCTCGGCCTTGGCGACCAGCGCCTGGGTGTTGCCGTGTTGCTGGGTGGCGGCAAACTCGGCTGCCTGCTCACCGGCCACCTTGCCGAAGACCACGATCTCGGACAGGGAGTTGGAACCCAGACGGTTGGCGCCGTGCAGACCGACGGAGGCACATTCGCCAGCGGCATAGAGACCGGCCAGACGAGTGGCGCACTTGCCGTCGGTTTCGATGCCACCCATGGTGTAGTGGGCGGTCGGACGTACCGGAATCGGCTCTTTCACCGGATCCACACCCACATAGGCCTTGGCCAGTTCGCAGATGAAGGGCAGACGCTCTTTCAGGTACTTCTCGCCAAGGTGGCGCAGGTCGAGGTGAACCACGTCGCCCATGGGGCCCTGGATCACGCGGCCTTTTTGTTGCTCCTGCCAGAAGGCCTGGGAGAGACGGTCGCGCGGACCCAGCTCCATGTGCTTGTTCTTCGGCTGGCCGACCGGGGTTTCCGGGCCCAGACCGTAATCTTGCAGGTAGCGATAGCCATCCTTGTTGAGCAGGATGCCACCCTCACCACGACAACCTTCGGTCATCAGGATGCCGGTGCCCGGCAGACCGGTCGGGTGATACTGGACGAACTCCATGTCCCGCAGCGGTACGCCGTGGCGGTAGGCCAGGGCCATGCCGTCACCGGTGACGATGCCACCGTTGGTGTTGTAGCGATAGACACGACCAGCGCCGCCGGTGGCCAGCACCACGGACTTGGCCTGGATGAAGCGGGTGATGCCGTTCTGGATGTCAAAGGTGACGACACCCTGGACGCGGCCATCTTCCACGATGAGATCCAGACAGAAGTGCTCGTCGAAGCGCTTGATGGTCGGGTACTTGATGGAGGTCTGGAACAGGGTGTGCAGGATGTGGAAGCCGGACTTGTCGGCGGCGAACCAGGTGCGGGGGATCTTCATCCCGCCGAAACGGCGCACGTTAGCCTTGCCGTCCGGTTTGCGGCTCCAGGGGCAACCCCAGTGCTCCAGCTGGATCATCTCGTTGGTGGCGTTGTTGACGAAGTACTCGACTACGTCCTGCTCACACAACCAGTCACCACCGGAGACGGTGTCGTTGAAGTGGTTTTCCAGGGAGTCGTCATCACGGACGACGCCTGCGGCGCCACCTTCGGCGGCCACTGTGTGGCTGCGCATCGGATAGACCTTGGAAATCAGGGCGATCTCCAGCTCCGGGTGGGCTTCTGCAATGGCGATTGCGGCACGCAGGCCACCGCCACCGGCACCGATGATGGCAACATCGGTCTTGATAATATCCACATCTGCCTCCTTAGGGATAGATTTGCTGGGCACGATTTTGCTCTATGAAAAAAATTCAGGCTTGATGCAAGTCAAACTGCTTTGTTTTAGTACTTGGCAACGGTGATTTTTATTACAACCACCCCATTCCTTGGATGAAAATGCCGTCATTATCGCCATCCATCAGTGATCTGGATCAGCCGTACTCGCTACTCTGGTGATTTTAACTCCAAGATTATACGTAGTTTTCTTTCAAAAAAATGAGAAATGCCTCTCTTTTTGGGTATTACCCATAAAGTTTTTAAGTTTTTTATCAAAACAGTTTAATGATAACTATTATCACGATGACATATCGAGGTTAGGCATCAAAAAAGTAATGCGAATATAGCCATGACAGACTGGGCCCGTCTCCCATACATGGGCAAAAGGAGATGTCGATCACAGGATTGAGGGTCTCGAAAGGGGATTATAACCGTTGAAACAAAAAGGGTTTATAAAAAAAGGGGCCTGAACGGCCCCTTTCTTCCCATGGTCGATCAGATGCGGAACATGCCGACCTGATTATTCAATTCACCTGAAATATTTTTAAGCTGGGCTGACAGATTGCGGGAGCTGTCCGCATCCACTGCCAGCTCGTCCGAGACATCCTTGACCGCCTGGATGTTGCGGCTCACCTCGTCGGTGACGGCACGCTGTTCCTCGGCGGCGCTGGAGATCTGGGTCGCCATGTCGGAGATCTGGTTGATGGAGGTGGTGATCTGCTCCAGCGCCTGGGTCGCATCGTTGGCATCTTCCACGCTGTTCTGGGCCAGCAGCTGACCCTCGTGCATGGTACTGACGGCGCCCTGGGTGTTGCGCTGCAGGGTCTCGATCATGCTGCGGATCTCGACGGTGGAGCTGTGGGTGCGCTGGGAAAGCACCCGCACCTCGTCGGCCACCACGGCAAAGCCGCGTCCCTGCTCGCCAGCCCGGGCGGCCTCGATGGCGGCGTTGAGCGCCAGCAGGTTGGTCTGCTCGGCGATGCCCTGGATGGTGGAGAGGATGGTGTTGATCTCCTGGGCGTTCTTCTCCAGTTCCTGAATGATGCCGGAGGCCTGCTTGACCTGGGTGGCGAGATCCGTGATGGAGCGCTGGTTGCGGGCAATCACCTGCTTGCCGTGCTCGCAACTGCTGGAGGAGCTGCGGGCCGCTTCCGCGGTCTGCTCGGCATTGCTGGCCACTTCGACGGCGGTGGCGGACATCTCGTGCACTGCGGTCGCAATCTGGGAGATCTCGTTTTGCTGGCGGGCCAGCCCCTGGTTGGATTTCTCCGCCATGTCGTGGGAAGACCTGGCCTGCTGGTTGAGCTGGGTGGAGGAGTTGGAGATGTCCTGCACCATGACGTGGATGCGCTCGATGAAGGTGTTGACGTGCTTGGCGACGGTACCGACCTCGTCTTCACGCTCGATTTTGATGCGACGGGTGAGATCGCCGTTGCCGCGGGAGAGATCGACAATCGCCTCGCCCAGGGTTTTCAGCGGCGTCAGGGAGCCGTTGATGGCGACATAGGAGAAGCCCGCCACGATGAGGATGGTCAGCAATCCCTGAATGAGGTCGGAGGTGACCATGCGGGAGACGGACTGGTAGGCGACCGCTTCATCCACCACGATGCCGAAATACCAGTTGGTGTTGGGGATCTCGGTGAGGTCGAATACGCTCGCCTTGCCGCTGATATCCATCTCGGAGATGGTGTTGTCATGGGCCAGCTCGTTGACCTTGGCTGCCGTCAGTTCCGGGGAGATGGCGGTGGCGGGTTTGAGGGTCAGATCCTTGTCCGGGTGGGCGATGATGGTGCCGTTGCTGTCCACCAGAATGGCATAGGTGCCTTCCGAGTTCATGGCGAGCACGTCTTTCACCAGACCGTCGATGGAGACGTCACCGGCGATGACGCCGTCGGTGTTGCCGCGACTGAAGGGCTCGGCGATGGTGATGATGAGCTGGCCGGTGGTGATGTCGGCATAGGGGGCCGTGATGGCGAGCTTGCCGGCGGCCATGGCGTCCTTGTACCAGGGGCGCTGGCGCGGATCATAGCCGGCCGGCAGATCGGTCGGCTTGCTCTGGATCATCCGGCCATCCTTGGTGCCCACGTAGACGAGATCGAAGTTGCCCGCATTCATGGACTGGGCCAGGTGGCTGAGGGGCTCGTCTTCCTTGGCGAAGGCTTCCTTGGTGGCGGTGACGAGATTGATGCGGGCGTCGAGCCAGCGGGAGATCCCCTTGACGTTGGCGACCGAGCTGTCGTCGATGAAGCTCCAGATCAGCCGCTGGGTTTCACTGCGCAACTGGGAGGTGTTGTACCAGACCTGCAGGCCGGTGATGACCAGAATGATGGCCCCGATGGAGAGGACCAGCTTGTTCTTGATGGATAGGTTCATGTTTACATCCTTGTGAGCGTCAGTCAGAGATCCATGGTGTTTGTTATTGTTATGAGCCAACTCTGTATCGGCTGGCTATGGAGTTTATGTATCCCGGTGCACCGCATTTTTTCAATTCTTTTCACCTCCTTGTGGCCTGCCAGGCCGCGCCGATACTCAGCTGAATCGATCTGGCCGGTTGGTGAAGATGCCATCGACACCCATGCTGGCGAGGGTGCTCCCATCACTCACTTCGTCGACTGTATAGACCAGGATCTTGAGCCCCCGGCGATGGGCATCCGCCACCAGGGTCTCGTCGACGAAATCCACGTCGCAGTTCAGTGACCAGGCCCCCAGCGTCTCGGCGAAGGCGGCGCCGTCGAGGGGCAGGCTGGCCGTGAGAGCACCTATCCTGATTTCCGGTCGCAGTCCCTTGAAGCGTAACAGCTCGGGATAATGAAAGGAGGAAACGATCCAGTGCGCCTGGGTAAAGCCAAGCTCGGCCTCGGCCCGCCTGGTCAGGGCGGCCACCGGCTTGGCGGTGTGGGCGCCCTTTAGCTCGATGTGCAGTTCGCAGCGCCCCGCCACCAGTGCCATCACCTGCCACAGGGTCGGGATCCGCTCCCCGTCCCCTGCATCCAGGCTCGCCAGGTACTCCCGGGATTGCCCGGTCAGCACACCCTGGCCGTTGGTGCAGCGCTCCAGCCGTCGGTCGTGGAAGACCCAGAGCTCTCCGTCGGCCCACTGCACGTCCAGCTCGATGGCTTTGGCACCCAGATCCAGCGCCAGGCTCATCGCCTTGAGGGTATTCTCCGGGGCCAGGCCGCTGGCACCGCGATGGGCAATGATCTGCATGATGGCTCCTGTTGTCGTCTTTGGGGGCTTCATCCCCGGCTCATCCGGATGTCGATCTGCTGATGTGGCAGATGCATGCCGACCTGGCCGAGTTTCTCCAGGATCAGGGAATGTACCTCGTGCGTAATGGGCATCCGGTGATCCATGTTGTTGACGTAGAGCCGGATCTCGTAGATGAGGGCCGAGTCGGTGAACTCGATGAGGAACACCTCCGGGGTGGGCGTATCCAGCACCAGGGTGGATTCGCGCACGCTCTGCTCCAGCAGTTGCTGTACCTGCTTGGGATTCTGGGTCAGGCCGATGCGA
The DNA here is from genome assembly GCF_027707425.1 of Aeromonas sp. QDB63. Lineage (NCBI taxonomy): Bacteria > Pseudomonadati > Pseudomonadota > Gammaproteobacteria > Aeromonadales > Aeromonadaceae > Aeromonas > Aeromonas sp. QDB63. Next base: position 189,006 of record NZ_JAPCIS010000002.1, on the reverse strand, counting down.
ATGCGCAAGCGGACCCGGGTGATGGCATCGGACAGGGACCAGTTGATGAACTGCTCGGTGATGAAGGCCTTGTTGGGGACGATGATCTCCTTCCTGTCCCAGTCCACTATGGTGGTGGCGCGGGTCTTGATCTTGGTGACGGTGCCGGTGAGATCCCGGATGGTGACGGTGTCACCCAGGCGGATCGGTTTTTCGAACAGGATGATGAGGCCGGAGACGAAGTTGGCGAAGATCTCCTGCAAGCCGAAGCCCAGCCCCACGGAGAGTGCCGCCACCAGCCACTGGGTCTTGGACCAGTCGATGCCGAGCATGGAGAAGCCGGTGAGAGCGCCAATCAGCAGTACTAGGTACTTGCTCACCGTGGTGAGGGCGAAGCCGGTGCCGGGGGAGAGGCTCAGATGCTGGAGCAGGGTGAGCTCCATCAACCCTGGCAGGTTGCGGGCGGTGACCACAGTCAGGATGAAGGCGAAGACGGTCAGCATCAGATCCTGCAGGGTGATGGCGGAGAGCTGCTCGATGCCGGCCACCTTGCTGCTCACCTGCCACACCTCGATGCTGCTGAGGAAGCTGAATGCCGAGTTGAGATCCGACCATTGCACCACCACCAGCATGGTGAAGCCCAGCATCAGCAGGGTGCGCACCAGGCCGAGGGACTGGGCGCTGATGGTATCCAGATCCAGCTCGGGCTCCTCCACCACATCGGGGATCTCGGAGCTGAGATCGTCCTCTTCCCGCTCCCGCTGCGCCAGGATCTCGGCCCGCTTCTGCTTGGCGCGATCGAAGGCGAGTCGGCGGCGCTGGATCAGCATCCAGCGGTGGGCCAGATAGTAGACGAGCAGGCAGCCGAGTCCCGCCAGCAGGCTCAGCTCCAGCTGGCGCAGCAGGGTGCGGGAGGTGTAGAAGTAGCCGAACAGGGCGCCCAGCACCGCCAGCAGCGGGGCCAGCATCAGGCTGTTCCAGATGAAGTGGTGCAGCAGATGGGGCTTGGTCATGTCTGCCTGACCCCAAGTGAGAGGCAGTTTTTCCCGGTTGAGGCGGGCAAAGAAGAGCAGCAGCCAGAGGGCCCCGATGATGAAGGCGAGGCGTCCCAGGGAGTCGTAGAAGGCGTGTTCCTGATAGCTGCTCGCCATACCCTGCACGAAGAAGCTCGGGATCAGCACCAGCAGCAGGGTACGAAATTGTCCCCATACTCGCTGCACCCGCTCCTTCTGCCAGCGGAAGTGGAGGATGAGGATCCCCTTCTCCAGGGTGAGGTGGCGCGCCACCAGCAGGGCCAGCAGCAGGAACCAGATTTCACCCAGGCCCCGGGCCACCGCCACCGCGAAGGGATATTGCCAGGCGCCGTCCAGCAGGCCGTGCACCATGAGCACCATGGCGGGCAGCGGCAGGGCGGCGAGCACGGAGCGCACCAGCAATCGGCTGGTGAGGCTGAACTTGTCCTGGGTTACCTTGCCGATGCGCGGGGCAATGTACTGGCTGTATTGAAGGAGGTGGCGAGCCAGTTTCAGCCAGCACCAGGCCAGCCCCAGCAGCCCGAGGCCAGCCAGGGTCAGGCTCAGGGGGTTGTTCTCGGCGATGGCCCTGGGCAGTTGCAGCCAGTTGGCCGGGTTGAAGGCAAGGCCGAGGGCGGCCGGGACGCCGAGCAGCACCGCCGGGCTCAGGGGGCGCACGTCCGGCATCCAGAACAGATGACTGGCACTGAGTTCGCGGATCTCGTCGATCTTGCTGTTCTGGCGGCTGTAGAGCAGCTTGAGGCGGGTCTGCTCCTGAATGAGGGTGTCGGAGGCATCGTTGAGCCGGGTCAGTAGTTGCCGTCTCGCCTTGAGCAGGTTGTCCAGCACGGCGCGCTGGGCCCTGTCCAGGGTGATGCCGTCTCCACTGAGCAGGCTGTTGCGCAGTTGCACCGGATCCTTCAGGGCATCCTGCTCGGTCTCGTACTGGTATTTGGCCATGCGCGCCTTGACGATGGCGGACTCCAGCCGCTCCAGCGGGAAGTAGGCGGGCAGATCGGCCAGCTTGCTGCGCAGGTTCTCGCCGTAGGCGTTGCTTATCTGCAACCACTCCAGCTGTTCGCGCACCGAATTGACCAGCTCGTTGAGCCCGGAGAGGGAGGTGTCCACCCCCCGTTGCTCGTCCTGCACCCGTTCAATCTGGTCCTCGAGGGCCCCCAGTTGCAGGGAGAGGGCCTGGTTTTGCTGCTGTTGCTCCTGCAAGAGGGGGAGGTCAGAGGTGAGCTGGCGGCGCAGGCGTTCGCTCTCGGCCAGGGCCTGCTCGGTCTTGTCCCGGCGCAGCTGGTTCTGCTGGGCAAGCAGACTGGTCTGCCACTCATCCTCGTCGGTGATGGCGAGGTTGAGCTCCTGCAGCTTGAGCTTGCCCAGATCGTTGCGCTGCTGGGCGGAGAGCTGCTCCAGCTCCAGCATCTGGATCCGGTCGGAGAGGCTCTGCTCTTTGAGTCGGGTGGCCAGTTGCTGGGCCTCCTGCAACCTGTCCGACTCGTTGCTGAAGCTCAGGCGATCGAGCAGGGAGCGGGTCTGGAGCAACTGCTTGCGCAACTCGTCGACCCGCAGGTGATACTCCTGGCCCGTGCTCTCCAGCTGGTTAAGGCTGTCGGTCACCGCCTGACGCTCCTTGCGCAGGTTGAGCTGGCGGTTGCTGCTCAGGCTGATGGCCTGGCGCAGGGCATCCTCCTTGAGGGAGGAGAGGGACGGGCGGGACTGGGGCTGATAGTTGTGCAGCCCCTCCTTGAGACGGGCGGACTCCTTGGGGTAGTCGATGAGGATCTGCTGGTAGGCCTTGCCCTGTTCCCGGTAGCGCTGGGCATCCCGGGCATATTGCAGCGCCTGCTGGTAGCTCTCCCGCAGTTGCTGGTTTTCCGGGGTATCCGTCTTGGGGATGCTTTGCAGCAGCTCCTCTACCTGAGTGATGGCATCATCAGCCTGGACAGCGGAGAAGGGGAACAGGCTGAGACAGAGCATCAGACAGAGCAGGCGTTGCAACATGGCGCACGTTTCCGTTCAGGAGAAGTCGCCCTAGCCTAAAGCAGGGGCCGGGGCGGGTAAAGCCCTCAAGATGAATGATCCACGGCACAAATAACGGGTGATCCGGGTCTTGTTTGGCTATTATTCTGGCCGTTCCCCTTCATTGAGCAATTTATGTCCTCCGTCGATCTGGGCACGGCCCCCCTTTCCCGCCTCTTCTTGCGTTACGTCACCCCCACGGTGGCCGCCATGCTGGTCACCGGCATCTATGTCACCATAGACGGCATCTTTGTCGGCCATATCCTGGGCCAGGACGGGCTGGCCGGCATGATGCTGGCGTACCCCATCTGCGCCGTGCTCTACGCGGTAGGGGCCCTGATCGGCATGGGATCCTCGTCGCTGGCCTCTTTCTATCTGGGCAAGGGGGAGCAGGCCAGGGCGCGCCACATCGTCGGCAATGCCCTGGTGATGGTGCTCATCGCCTCCGCGCTGCTCGCCTTCATTGGCATTCGTTACGGCGAGGCCATGCTTGTCTGGATGGGGGCGCAGGGGGTCATCTTCGACGCAGGCTTCGCCTATCTGCAGTGGTACGCCTGGCTCGGGGTGTTCGCGGTGCTCTCCATGGCCTTTACCGCCCTGCTGCGCAACGACGGGCGACCCGGCCTCACCACCTGGATCCTGGTGGGGGGCGGCGTGCTCAACGTGCTGCTCGACTACCTGCTGATGGCGGTGATCCCCTGGGGGCTGGCGGGGGCCGCCATCGCGACCATGCTCTCCCAGGCGGTCACCGGGGGCCTGTGCCTGTGGCACTTCTTCACCCCCCGCAGCCAGTTGCGCATTCGCTGGGATACCCTGGTGCCCGACTGGCGGCTGATGGGGGAGACATTGCGACTCGGGGTGTCGAGTTTTCTGATGTACCTCTACCTCTCGGTGGTGCTGGCGCTGCACAACAAGGCGCTGCTCTCGGTGGGCACTTCGCTGCACGTGGCCGCCTATGGGGTCATCAGCTACAGCGAGGCCTTCTTCTATCTCATCTTCGAGGGGATCGCCATGGGCATCCAACCCATCGCCAGCTTCAATGCCGGGGCGGGCAACTGGGCACGGGTGCTGCGGGTGCGTAACCTGGCATTGGGAGTGACCATGGCGGTGGCACTGTGCGGGATGATCCCGCTGTATCTGTGGCCGGAGGCAGTGGTTTATCTGTTTGCGGGGGACAATGCTGCCCTGTTGCCGGTGGCCAGCCTCGGTATCTGGCTCTACTTCTGGGGACTGCCCATGGAGGGCTTGCTGCTGGTGGGGGCCACCTATTTCCAGGCCATCAACCGGGCCCGCATCGCTTCCCTGCTCACCGGCGGCAAGCTGGTGCTGATCGGCGGTTTCCTGTGGGGCTTCTCCTCCCTGTGGGGAGTGGCCGGTGTCTGGCTGGCGCTGCCCACTTGCAGCACTCTGCTGGTCCTGGTGATGTGGCGGGCGATGAACAGGGAGGGGCGCCAGCACAGCGCTGCCTGAGATGTGGTCATGCGTCCATGAAAAAGGCAGCCTCGGCTGCCTTTTTCATTTTGAGTGCCCCTGCCTGTGGGCAGCAGGTCGCCGGCCTCAGGGCTTGAAGGCGCCGATAAAGATGGCGGGGTCGACGCGGGCGTCGTTGAGGCTGACGTTCCAGTGCATGTGGGGACCGGTGGCGCGGCCGGTGGCGCCGACCCGGCCGACGATGCCGCCGCGGGGCAGGCTCTGGCCCAGCTTCACGTCCACCTTCGACATGTGACAGAACATGCTGATGAGGCCTTGGCCGTGGTCGACGAACACCGTATTGCCGTTGAAGAAGTAGTTGCCGATGAGGATGACCTTGCCAGCGGCTGGTGCCTTGATGGGAGTGCCGGCTCCGACCGCGAAGTCGAGGCCGGAGTGGGGGTTGCGCTCCTCGCCGTTGAAGAAGCGGCGCAGCCCGAAGGGGCTGGAGAGCGGGCCCTGGACCGGCTTGTCAAACAGCAGGTTGCTCGGCTGAGCCGGGCTGAAGGTCTGGTAGGCGCGGGTCTGTTCGGCAAGCTCCCGGTTGATGCGGGTCATGTCTTCGGCCAGCGGATTGACCTGGCGGCTGTTCTTGAGCTTGATGTGCTGCTCACGGTAGTGCTTGGTGCCGACTTTGAAACTCAAGGTGCGGCCATCGCTGGTGGTCACCTGATGGGGGCCGGGCGCGCTCTTGAGCGGGATGCCGACGATGGCGATCCACGTCTTCCCGTCTTCCTGTACCACCAGCACAGGCTTGTCCTGATAGCGCACTGCGGGCGCCTTGGCCCCGCTTCCCAGTGGTACCACGGCCACGCCCCCCGGCACCGGGTGGTTGAGCAGGCGGCTGATAAACCCCGGTTCGGCGTGAAGCGCAGGGCTGCCGAGCAGCAGGAGAAGAAAGAAGAGGCGGCGCATGATGGCTCCATCGGATCAGGGGGAAAGCAAGAGGGGGGAGATGATGCCACATTCTGGCGGTGCTGTCCGTCAACCGTGGCCGATAAACTCATCGGCTGCGGCCCAGAAGGACGCAACGGACACGCCATTGCAGCGAGGTGAATGCTCTGGTTGCGGGTGCCTGCTTTCCCTTCGACCTTGCCAGCCTGATCAGGGGGCCGCTGCGCTACCGCATCTTGGGGGCGCTCACGAGCGACAACTGCTTCATCACCATCAGCCTGGCCGGTGTCGGGGTGGGCATGGTCGAGCAGGGGGCCCTGACCCCTATTCCATTCGATACCGCCATCGCGGTACCCTACTCGGCGGCTACCCAGGCCACCGACCACAAGGTGAGGCTCTACCCGACCCGGCTGCCGGGCCAGGTAGCACGCACCGGCCCCATCATGGTCACGGTGAGCGTGCCCTGAGGAGACGCCGCTTCGCCCCTATTTTTCGACGAGGTCAATGATGAACAGTGACAGGGCCCTGCGCCACGAACCCAAACGCCATGGCATAGGACAGGGCTGGATCTGGATCCGCACCGGATTCGACATCTTCAACAAGGGGATGGGTGCCAGCGTGGCGATGATAGTGCTCTGGTTTGTGGTGGGCATCGTGCTGGATCAACTGCCGGCGGGGGGCTTGATCTCCCAGTTGCTCTACATGGTGTGGGGGGCTGGCTGGGTGGCGGTGGCGCGGCGGGGTCACCAAGGCGAGGCGCTGCAATTTGGCGACTTCTTTGCCGGTTTCCGCCATCGGTTGACCCCCTTGATGCTGGGGGGCCTGATGGTGCTCGGCCTCATCATGGGGATCCTGATGATCTGCGTGTTCCTGCTGCACCAGTGGGGACTCACCGGCCTGTTGTCCGCGGATCCGGGCTCCCTGGCGCTGACCCCGGAGCAGGCACGGGGCTTCCTCGTCTGCGCCCTGGTGGGATTGGCACTGTTCGTTCCCGTGCTGATGGCCATCACCTTCGCCCCCGCCCTTATCCTCTTCCATCAGGTCGGGGTCTGGCAGGCAGCCAGGCTCAGCTTCAAGGGATGTCTGCGCAACATGTGGCCCTTCCTCTGGTGGGGGCTGCTCGGGGCCGTGCTGATCTTCTTTGGCGCACTTCTGATGCTGGTGGGCCTGCTGGTGGTGCTGCCTGCCATCAACTACTCCATCTATGCCGCCTATCACGACATCTATCTGGAGGAGCAGGAGGCCGAGGAGGGAGAGACCCCGGTCAAGGCATTCGGTTTCGAAGCCTGACCTGGCACAGGATGGAGCAAAGAGGGGCCGCTAGGCCCCTTTTTTGTGCGGCTCGCAGGGATCAGAGAGAGGGAGGGGCTTCCTGCCACAGGGGATCGTCCGCCATCCGCTCCACGAGAAAGTCGAGGAAGCTGCGCAGCAGGGGGGACATCTGTTTGCGGGTGCCATAAACGGCATAGACGCCGAGGCGCTTGGGCTGCCACGGGGTGAGCAGGGGGACCAGGGCGCCGCTTGCCAGATGGGGGTGAACCGAGTAGGCGGGTTGCAGGCTGATCCCCGCCCCGTCCAGGGTGGCGGCCAGCAGCAGGTTGGAGATGTTGGCGCTGAGGTTGCCGCTCACCGGGACGGATTCGGGACCATCGGGCCCCAGAAACTCCCACAAGCTCTTGCCGAAATAGGTGTAGGTGAGGCAGTTGTGCAGTGCCAGATCCTGCACCTGCTGCGGCGGAGCATGGCGGGCCAGGTAGGCGGGGCTGGCGCACACCACCGAGTGGCAGGTGCCGAGCCTGCGGGCCACCAGGTTGGGATCGAGGTCGTTGGTGATGCGCAGGGCGAGATCGATTCGCTCCTCCACCAGATTGACCGTCCGGTCCAGCAGCAGGATGTCGATCGCCGTGCCGGGGTAACGGGCCAGGTAGTCGTTCGCCGCCCCGACCAGCAGGGCTTCGGAGAGAGAGTAGCTGCTGGTGATGCGCAGTTGCCCCTTGGGGGCCTCGTCATGGCGGATGGCCAGGTGTTCCATCTCTTCCCCCAGGGCCAGCATGGCTCTGGCCCGGTTCAGCGCCTCTTCTCCCGGCCCGGTCAGGCTCAGCCGGCGGGTGGTGCGGTGCAGCAATCTGGCCCCCATCCAGCGTTCCAGCTCGGCCAGGTAGCGCGACACCATGGCGCGGGACATCTCCAGTTTCTCCCCGGCGCCGCTCAGGCTGCCCTGTTCCACGACGCAGACGAAGACCCGCAATGCGGTCAGCCTATCCATCTTGTGCCCCTATATGCTCGATTTGTGCAACAGTTATGCGCTTATTATACGGTATTTGTATCGATGGTGATGCAATAAACTGCGCTTATTCCATTAATCCACACCGATGAGCGTTATCTGATGAACAACACACTGCGTACCCTGACCCTGACCAGCCTCCTGATGACGGGATCCGCCCTGGCGGCCCCCCTGACCGTGACCGTCTACAACCCCGGCGAGAAGGCGATCTTCCCCGTCTCCTCCTCACTGGTAACCGGTGACAAAGAGGCCATCCTGATCGATGCCCAGTTCGACGTGCAACATGGCCAGGCGCTGGTGGACATGATCAAGAAGAGCGGCAAGAAGCTGACCACTGTCTATATCAGTGCCGGTGACCCCGACTTCTACTTCGGTCTGGAACCCGTCATGGCGGCGTTCCCGGATGTCAAGGTGCTGGCCGACCAGCATGTGGTCGACCATATCAAGCAGACCAAGGATGCCAAGCTGAGCTACTGGGGCCCGATCCTGGGCAAGGATGTACCCAAGAGCCTGACCGTGCCGCAAGTGATGACGGCCAGCCACCTGACCCTGGATGGCGAGAAGATTGAAATCAAAGAGATGAACACCCCGAATGCCTACCTCTGGGCCCCTTCCATCAAGACGGCCTTTGGTGGTGTGCCGGTCTACAGCGGCGTGCACGTCTGGATGGCGGACAGCCAGTCCAAGGCCGCTCGCAGCCACTGGGTCAAGGCACTGAACAAGCTGCTGGCCCTGAAACCCGAGCGCGTGGTGCCGGGTCACTTCCTGGGGACTGCGCCCAAGGGTACCGAAGCCGTGACCTTCACCCGTGACTACGTGCAGCGCTTTGAGCAGGAGCTGGCCAAAGCCAAGCACTCCGGCCAGCTGGTTGAAGCGCTGAAGAAGGCTTACCCCTCCCTGCCGGTCGACGATGGTCTGGCCATCGGTGCCAAGGTCAATACCGGCGAGATGAAGTGGTAACTCCCTGACGCCTACTTCCCTGTGTTTTTTACCGGGCCCGAGGGCCCGGTTTTTTATCCAGCCTTGAAGCGAGAATGATGATGAACGAAGCGCAAACAACTCTCCATTATGTCTATGACCCCCTCTGTGGCTGGTGCTATGGCGCCGCCCCCCTGCTGAAAGCCGCTGCCGAGATCCCGGGCCTTCGCATCGAACTGCATGGGGGTGGCCTCTGGATGGGCGCCAGGCGCCAGGCCATGGGACAGCCCCTGCGGGACTATGTGCGCCCCCATGACGAGCGCATCCACGCCCTCACCGGACAGCGCTTTGGTGAGCGCTACTTCAACGAGCTCCTGCTCAACGAGTCACTGCTCCTTGACTCCGAGCCGCCCATACGCGCAGTGCTGGCGGTGAGCGAGCTTGGCGGCGACGGCCTTGCCTTGTTGCACCGCATCCAGGAAACCCACTACCGGGATGGGGAATGGGTCGGTTCCCCGACACGGCTGGCAGCGCTCGCGCGGGAGCAGGGGCTGACACCGGAGGCATTCGCCCTGGCCTTTGGTCGGGTCGATCTTGTGGGCCATCTGGCCACAAGCCAGGCGTGGCTGCGCCGGCTCGGCGGGCAGGGGTTCCCGACTCTGGGATTGATGCAAGGGGAGCGCGTCGTTGCGCTGCCTGTCTCCTCCTATCTGGGAGAGCCAGCGGCGTTCGCGGATCACATCACCTCCCTGATGGGGTGAGTCTCTCGTCCATCGCCTGCGGCTTGTCAAAGGAGAGGGAGAGGGCAGACCCGTCTGCGCGCCTCCCTTGTCCCCCGCACCGTTCTTGTGCATGCTATCGGCCTCATTGAACGGCAGGATGCAGTACCTATGAACCTTCGCGATCTCGAATATCTGGTAGCGCTGGAAGAGGAGAAACACTTTCGCAAGGCGGCGGAGCGCTGCTTTGTCAGCCAGCCGACCCTGAGTGGTCAGCTGCGCAAGCTGGAAGATGAACTGGGAGTGATCCTCATCGAGCGCACCTCCCGCAAGGTGCTGTTCACGCCCGCCGGCGATGCCATGGCCCGTCAGGCGCGCAAGGTGCTCAAAGAGGCGCGAGAGCTCAAGAGCATAGGCCAGCACTTCGCCGAGCCCATGTCCGGCGAGATCCACATCGGTTTTATTCCCACCGTGGGCCCCTACCTGCTGCCCCACATCATCCAGGATCTGCGTGAACACTTCCCCAAGCTGGAGTTCTACCTCTACGAAGATCAGACCCAAGTGCTGCTCAAGCGGCTGGAGGAGGGGGAGCTGGATTGCCTCGTGCTGGCGGAGCTGGAAGGGATGGAGGGGTTTGGCGCCATCCCCCTCTATCAGGAGCCCATGTGGCTGGCCGTGCCTCAGCATCACCCGGAGGCGAGCGCCAAGGCGGTGCCCCTGCACAATCTCAAGGGCAAGAAATTGCTGATGCTGGCCGACGGTCACTGCCTGCGGGATCAGGCGATGGGTTTCTGTTTTGCCGCGGGCATCGGTGAGGATCAGCGCTTCAAGGGCACCAGTCTGGAGACCTTGCGCAACATGGTCGCCGCTGGCAGCGGCATGACGCTGGTGCCCAGGCTCGCCGTGCCCGCCAACCCGGAGGAGGGGGGCGTCAGCTATCGCCCGGTAATCAACCCCGTGCCGGGGCGCACCATCTCCCTGCTCTATCGTCACTACTCGGTGCGCCGCCCCTGCTTCAATGAGCTGGCGGCCCGCATCTCGAGTCTGATGAAAGCCCTGCTGGGCTGACGCAGCCCGCTCGTCATCCCGAAACAAAAACCGGCGCCTCGGCGCCGGTTTTGTTGTTTCCAGGGGGGCCTAGAAGATGTCGTCGGTGGAGACGGGACCGTCTGTGGTCGCATCGTCACCGCCATACACCTGGTTGCCATCGGAGATCTGGCTCGCGTAGCGGGTGGGCTCTGTGCCCTCCTTGAAGAACTCCTCCGTGGTACTGCCATCGGCGCGATTGGTCAGCAGACCGGTTTCACGATCGATGCGGACCTGCATGATCCCTTCGGGGACCGGCATCTTGCGTTCGGGCACCTGGTGCAGAGCCGTCTTCATGAAGTCAATCCAGATGGGCTGGGCGGCACCGCCGCCAAACTCGGCCCGGCCCAGACCGCGCTGGTGGTTGTCAAAACCGATCCAGGAGGTGGCCACCAGATTCGGGGTATAGCCGGAGAACCAGGCATCCCGGGATTCGTTGGTGGTCCCCGTCTTGCCCGAGATGTCGTGACGCTTGAGGTCACGGGCTGCCCGCCAGCCGGTACCACGCCAGCCATTGCCACCCCAGATGGCGGTGGTCAGGGTGTCGGTGATGAGGAAGGCGCTCTGGGCACTGATGGTCTGCGGTGCCATGTTGTTGGGCACGACAGGATCGATGGGGCACTGGGCCTTCCAGTCTGCCGTGGTATTGGCATAGGCATCCGCGCTGTCGAGACCGGCGGCGGCCAGCACGCCGCAGTCGCGGCAGGCGGCGGCCGGGTTGGCCTCGAATAGGGGGGTGCCGAAGCTGTCGGTCACTTCGGTGATGAAGTAGGGGGTGACCTGGAAGCCGCCATTGGCCAGCACCGAGTAGCCGCGCACCACTTCCAGCGGGGTGAACTCCGCCGCACCCAGCGCCAGGGATTCGTTGGCGGAAATGTGATCACGGGCGAAGCCGAAGCGGGTCAGGCCGTCGATATAGGTATCCAGCCCGATGGCGCGCATCAGGCGGACCGACATCACGTTTTTGGACTTGGCAAGGCCGAGGCGCAAGGTGGTCGGCCCTTCATAGATGGCGGGCGAGTTCTTGGGCTGCCACATGGGGCCCTTGGCAGGATCCCACTGGTTGATCGGTGCATCGTTGATGAGGGACGCCAGGGTATAGCCCTGCTCCAGCGCGGTGGCATAGAGGAAAGGCTTGATGTTGGAGCCGACCTGACGACGGGCCTGATCGACCCGGTTGAACTTGGAGAGCTCGAAGCTGAAGCCGCCGACCAGGGCCTCGATGGCGCCGTCTTGCGGGTTCATGGCCACCAGGGCGGCGTTGACGTCGGGGATCTGGGAGAGCAGCAACTCTTCCCCTTTCTCCCTGACCCAGATCTGGGCGCCGACTTTGAGTACATCCCGCGCCGATTTCGGGGCAAAGCCCTGGCGATCGTCGGTGATGAAGGCACGCGCCCACTTGATGCCATTCCAGCCCAGTTCGGCCTGTTTGCCATTCTTGAGCACCAGGGTGGCGCTCTTGTCGCCGAGCTGGGTGACCACGGCGGCCATCAGGGGCTGATAGGTCGGCTGCTTGGCCAGATGGGCCATGATCTGCTCGTAGTCCCAGGCCGTTTCACTGGCTTTCCACAGCAAGGCGGTCGGGCCACGGTAGCCGTGGCGGGTGTCGTAGTCGAAGACACCGTCCAGCAGCGCCTGATGGGCGGCGCGCTGACGCTTGGCGGTGACGGTGGTGTAGACGTGCAGCCCCATGGTGTAGGCATCTTCACCAAACTGCTCCACCATCTTCTGGCGCACCATCTCGCTCAGATAAGGGGCGTTCAGCGTGGTCTCAGCACCGTGAAAACGGGCCTTGATCGGCATCTTGGAGGCTTCGTCATACTGGGCCTGGGTGATTTTGCCGGTTTCCAGCATGCGACCCAGTACCACGTTGCGGCGGGCGAAGGCGCGCTCCGGGGAACGGATCGGGTTCAGCATGGAGGGGGCCTTGGGGAGACCCGCGATGATGGCGATCTCGTCCAGGGTCAGATCCTTGACCTCCTTGCCGAAGTAGACCTGGGCGGCCGCGCCGACCCCGAATGCCCGGTAGCCGAGGGGGATCTTGTTGAGATAGAGGGTGAGGATCTCGTCCTTGGAGAGGTTCTGCTCGATACGCCAGGCGAGGAATACTTCCTTGATCTTGCGTACCAGGGTCTTCTCGTTGCTCAGGAAGAAGTTGCGGGCCACCTGCTGGGTAATGGTACTGGCGCCCTGGCGCGCCTGGCCGGAGACGGCCCAGACGGTGGCGGCACGGATGATGCCGATGGGGTCAATGCCCGGGTGCTCATAGAAGCGGGCATCTTCGGTGGCGAGTACGGCATCGATCATGGACTGGGGAATTTCGTCCAGCCGCAGGGGGATGCGACGAATTTCGCCAAACTGGGAGATCAATTCCCCATCCCGGCTGTAGACCTTCATGGGGGTAGCCAGTTTGACATCGCGCAGGGCGCTGACATCCGGCAACTGGGGCTTGATGTAGAAGTAGATGCCGATGAGGCTGGCAACGCCCAGCACAGCACCCAGCATCATGACAATAAACAGGCGAACGAGCCATTTCAGCATGGAAGAACTACCAATCGTCTTAAAATTAGCCAACGGGCGCAGAGTATAGCCTTTTTACCCTCGCGGATTCGAGGTTTTCCTGTCCGCAAACAGGCGACCCCGAGAAGAGGCGGGAGGGTAGCACTCCAGGGCACAATTACCAAGGGGGCCGCAATCAAGGCCGAAAGGAGAGGGGCGTCAACTTTTGACACAAACTTTATGACATTGATAGATAGAGCATTATATTGAGTTAAGCCGTCACATCATGACGCGCTGTCCTACAATAAGTCCGAAAACCCAATAACGCATGGATGTGTATATGTTTGGGCTATTAAGTAAGGGATCCCTCGTCTCCATGGCGGGCATTGATTTTGGCAGTCAAACCATCAAGGCCGTCACCATCAGCGGACGTCCCGGCAAGGTGCACCTCGGTTCGGTTGCCGAGATCCCCATGCCAAGAGGAACGCTGGTCGACTATCAACTTCAGGACATTGAACGGGTCAGTCAGTCCCTCAAGTCGCTCAAGCGGCTCGTGCAGGGGGATTGCCAGAACGTGGCCACGGCCGTGACCGGTTCCAACGTCATCACCAAGATCATTCAGGTCGATACCAACATCAACGAGAGCGAGCTGGAGAACCAGGTTCACCTGGAGGCTGAGCAGCTCATCCCCTTTCCCCTCGACGAAGTGAGCCTGGATTTTGAAATCCTCGGCATGGCGAGCGACAACGGGCGTCAGGAGGTCCTGCTCAGTGCCGCGCGGACCGAGAGCGTCAGTGGCCGGGTCAGTGCCCTGACGGAGGCAGGCATGACGACCATGGTGGTGGATGTGGGGGCCCATGCGCTCGGACGCGCCGTGCTGGCTTGCTTGCCCGACCTGCAAACCTCGGAGAAACCGGTTGGCATCGTCGACATCGGTGCCAGCGCCCTGACTTTCGCCGCCCTGCTACGGGGCCAGGTCATCTATTCCCGGTTGCAGAATTTTGGTGGTGATCAATACAGCCAGGCATTGGCCTCTTTTTACAGCATGAGTATGGAAGAGGCGGAACTGGCCAAGCTCCAGGGCTCCTTGCCTGCGGATCATGAGGTGGATGTCCTGTTGCCTCACCTCAGCACCCTGGTGTTGCAGATACGGCGCAACGTGCAGCTGTTTTGCAGCTCCTCGGGGAACAAGGAGCTCTCCAGGCTGGTGCTGACCGGAGGGGGGAGCCTGCTGCCGGGGCTGGCCGGACAAATCGGCAGCGAGCTCAACTGCGAGGTGCTGCACCCCGATCCCTTTGCACTCTTTGGCAAGCCGCAGGGAGAGGGGGGGCTGACTCATGGGGCCAAGTACATGACGGCGCTCGGGCTGGCACTGAGGAGCTTCACACCATGTCAAATATAAACCTTCTGCCCTGGCGGCAGGCTCGGGCGCAGCGTCAGAAGAAACAATTCGGCATCCTGTTCGGTCTGTTCCTGGCGGGGACGGCAGCCATCGCCTTTGCCGCAGACTGGCTGGTGCAGCAGCAGATCGGTTACCAGCAGCAGCGCAATCAGCGGTTGCAGCAGGAGATGGCAACCCTGGACACCCAGCTTGGGGAGATCAGGCTTCTCAAGGAACGGCGCAAGGAGTTGATTGACCGCATGCAACTCATCGAGCAATTGCAGATGCGCCGCAACATCCCTGTGCGTCTGTTCAATCAGCTGCCGGTGCTGGTCCCCAACGGGGTGTATCTTGATAGCCTTGCCTTGCAAAACAACAAGATAGATGTGAAGGGAAAGACCGAAGCCTATGGCAGGGTTGCCAGCATGATGCGCCGAATCGACGGTTCCGGCTGGCTGACACAATCCCAGCTCAGCACCATCTTCACGGCCGAGGTGGCCCCCATCGCCCTGAGCCAGTTCTCCATGATGTTCCAGATTGCCACGGCGCTACCCAACGTGGCTAAGGGGCAAAAATGAACCTGCAACAACTCAACGACCTGGATCTCAATGACATTGCCCGCTGGCCGCCGATCGCCAAGGGCATCTTTGTCTTCTTCTGCTGTGCTCTGCTTGGCGGGGCACTCTATTACTACGTGATTGCCAATTCCCTGGCGGCCCTGGGTCGTGAAGCCGCAAAAGAGACCGAGCTCAAGGGACAATTCGAGAGCAAGGCCATGCTGGCCGCGAACCTGGAAGCATACAGAAAGCAGATGGTCCAGCTGGAACATCTGGTCGACACCCAGCTCAAACAGCTGCCCAACACCCACGAAGTCGCCGGTTTGCTGGATGACATCAGCTTCATTGCCACCGACAACGGTTTGACATTGAACAGGATCAACTGGGAGCCAGAGGTGAAACACGAGTTCTCCACCGAGCTGCCCATGCGCATCGAGGTCGTGGGCACCTATCACGAACTTGGCAAGTTCACGGCGGACATGGCTGCTTTGCCGCGCATCGTGATCCTGGATTCTTTCCAGCTCAGCCAGGGGAAGGGGGGTGAGCTGATCGGTATGTCCATGCAGGCCAAGACCTACAAGTACAACGGCAAAACCGTGGAGAAAAAGCCATGAGTATGAGAGCGGGCGTACTTCTCTTGTCGGCGCTGCTGTTGACGGCCTGTGGGGGACAGGAGGACATGGATGAGTATGTCAAACAGACCAAGGCCAGAAAGCCGGTACCGATCGAATCTTTGCCGGAGATAAAGCCCTTCTCTCCCATGGTCTATCAACGCAGCGATCAGCGCAGTCCGTTCATTGCACCCCAGCCGGAAACCAGTTCCAGGCTGGATGCCAAGGCCAAGCCGGACTGTGCCCAGATAGTGGCCAATCGGGAAAAGGAGGTGCTGGAACGCTACTCGCTTGCCAGCCTGAGCATGAAAGGCTCCATCGGCAAGCAGGGGCAGTTGTGGGCATTGATCAAAACCCCGGACGGGCAAGCCGTGCGCGTCGGGCTCAACCAGCACATGGGGCTGGATCAGGGCAGGGTCATCAAGATAACGAACACGCATGTTGACTTGATGGAGACGGTACCGGATGGCAAAGGATGCTGGGTCACCCGAGAAACCCAGCTGGCCATGGCCAATCTCGACGCAAAACTATGATCAGGGATGAGCAGAGATGAGAACAACAATAAGAAGGATGACCGGTGTGGCGCTGCTGTGGCTGGGCGGATGCACTCAGGTGTGGGCAGTACCCGCGTTGCAGGAGGTCAAGGTGAATCCCCTGCTGGCCGATCAACTCCTGCTGGAGCTCAGCTTCAGCGAACCGGTCAGCGGTTTTACGGACAGGTTGACCTATGAACCCAATCAGCTTCTGCTGCACGTACCCGGGGCCATCGGTGCCCTGACGGTCAATCCCCTGCCCATCAAGCAGCAAGGGGTGAACAACCTCCTGGTGGAGGGGAAGGGGCAGGGGCTCGACATCAAGATCGCCCTCGATCAGCTCACCCCCTATCAGGTCCATCAGCAGGGCAATAAATTGCTGGTGGCGCTGGGAGATAAGGCCGGGCAGCCGGTCGCCTCCTCGGCGGCGCCTGTTGCAGCCGGTCAGTCTGCGCTCGTCAGAAGCCAGCCGGTGACCCAGTCTGCGCTGATTGACACCCAGCGGGTTGCCCAGAACCAGTCCCAGTATCAGGCTCAGCCTGCCGTGGCTGCCACGCCTACCGTGGCTCCTTCGCCCGTTGCCCCCGGCAAGCCGGTGTTGTCCGTGTCTCAGGCAAACATGGGTGGCGCCTACTTCAACTCGGTCAAGGGCGTGGATTTTCGTCGTGGCAAGGAGGGGCAGGGGGAGTTCCTTGTGACGCTGGACAACAGTTCGGCGGCGGTGGATGTCAGCAGCCGTGGTCAGAAAGTGCTGGCCAAGTTCCACGGTACCCGGGTGCCTGATGATCAGCTCAACCTCATCAATGTGCAGGACTTTGCTACCCCGGTCTCCCAGGTGGAGGTGTTCCGCCAGGGCAATGACACCCTGTTCGAGCTCTCGGTGAACGGCCAGTTTGACTACCGTTACGATCAGGCCGACAAGATGTTCATCATCGAGGTGAAAAAACGGGTGGCCACCACGGCGGCGAAGCAGTACCAAGGCAAGCCCATCTCATTGAACTTCCAGGATATTCCTGTTCGTACCGTGTTGCAGATCATCGCCGATTTCAACAATCTGAACCTGGTGACCACGGACTCGGTTTCCGGCAACATCACGCTGCGTCTCGATGGCGTGCCCTGGGAGCAGGCGCTGGACATCATCCTCAAGGTCAGAGGGCTGGACAAACGGCTGGACAACAACATCCTACTGGTGGCACCGGCGGACGAGATTGCCGCTCGCGAGAAACAGCAGATGGAGAGCCGCAACCAGGTGGCGGATCTCGCTCCCCTCTACACCGAGTATCTGCAGATCAACTATGCCAAGGCATCGGAAGTGGCGGCCCTGCTCTCCTCCGAGAGTACCAAGCTGCTCTCCCCCAGAGGGGCGGTCAGCGTGGATGAACGTACCAATGTGCTGGTGGTCAAGGACACGGCGGATGTCATCAGCAACGTCAAGCGGATGCTGGATATCCTCGATATCCCGGTCAAGCAGGTGGTGATCGAGGCGCGCATGGTGACCATTGATGATGGTTTCGATGAGGCATTGGGGGTGCGCTGGGGGGTGACCAAGACAGACGGTCATGGCAACGGCACCTCGGGCACCATAGAGGGTAATGATGGCGCCGGAAACAATGATGGCAGTTCCACCATCACTCGCCCCAACGTAGAAGACAGACTCAACGTCAACCTGCCGGTGACCAACGCGGCCGGCACCCTGGCGTTCCAGGTTGCCCGTCTTGCCAATGGCACCCTTTTGGATCTTGAGCTCTCGGCTCTGGAAAAGGAGAGCAAAGCCGAGATCATCGCCAGTCCGCGAGTCACCACGGCCAACCAGAAGCCGGCCCTGATCGAGCAGGGGACCGAGATCCCCTATGTGGAGTCCTCTTCGAGCGGGGCGACCTCGGTCACCTTCAAGAAGGCGGTGCTGAGCCTCAAGGTCACGCCGCAGATCACTCCGGACAACAGGGTGATCCTGGACTTGACCGTGACTCAGGATACCAAGGGTGAAACCGTGCCGACCGGAACCGGGGATGCGGTGTCCATCAACGCCCAGTCCATCACCACCCAGGTGTTGGTCAACAACGGTGAAACTCTGGTGCTTGGCGGCATCTATCAACAGACCATCAAGAGTGATGTCAGTAAGGTGCCGCTGCTGGGGGATATCCCCGGGTTGGGCTATCTGTTCAAGAAAACCACCAGTGAAAACAAGAAGCGTGAACTGCTGATCTTCGTGACCCCGAGGATAGTGACCGACGCCCTCTGAAAACTTTACTTGTGAGAGTAAAACACATATAACCTTACGCCCCGATGAGGCTGGGGCGTAAGGGCTGCGGTTGCCAGTCCTGGTTTCTACTGAGATAATCCCCCTCCTGATCCATCGCAAGATAAGGTTCATAGGTACCCCGGTCGAGTGTTTACCGGGGCCATACAGTTTGTAATTACTAACGAAAAGACATGGCTGAGAAACGCAATATTTTCCTGATAGGTCCCATGGGTGCGGGCAAGAGCACCATAGGTAGACATCTGGCAGAACAACTGCACATGGAGTTTTTCGACTCAGATCATGAGATTGAGCGCCGCAGTGGTGCCGATATCGGCTGGGTGTTCGATGTTGAAGGCGAAGAAGGCTTCCGGATCCGCGAAGAGAAGGTGATCGGTGAGCTCGCCGAACAGCAGGGTATCGTGCTGGCAACGGGTGGCGGTGCCATCAAGAGCCGTGAAACCCGCAACAAACTCTCCGCACGCGGCATCGTGGTCTACCTCGAAACCACCATTGAAAAGCAATTGGCGCGAACCCAGAGAGACAAGCGTCGTCCCTTGCTGCAAACCGAAGAGCCGCCCCGTGAAGTGCTTGAGCGTCTTGCGCAAGAGCGCAACGCCCTGTACGAAGAGGTTGCCGATTTTGTCATCCAGACGGATGACCAAAGTGCCAAAGTTGTCGCTAATCAAATCGTCAAGTTGATTGGTATGTAATTCATTAGAGGACGTCCATGGAAAGGTTGAAGGTCGAACTGGGTGAACGCAGCTACCCGATAGAGATAGCTGCCGGTCTGCTGCAACGCCCCGAGGTACTGGCGCAGACGATCAAGGGCAAGCGGGTCATGATAGTGACCAATACCGTGGTCGCGCCCCTGTATCTTGAACAGATCATTCAGTTGCTGTCCGGTTTTCAGGTGGAACACCTGATCCTGCCCGATGGCGAGGCCTACAAAACCCTGGCGACCTTCGAGCGGATCATGTCTGCTCTGCTGGAAACCAGCCATGGTCGTGATACCACTCTGATCGCTCTGGGGGGCGGTGTGATAGGTGATGTTGTCGGCTTTGCTGCGGCAAGCTACCAACGAGGCATTCCGTTTATTCAGGTGCCTACCACGCTGCTCTCCCAGGTTGACTCTTCCGTCGGCGGCAAGACCGCCGTCAACCATCCTCTCGGCAAGAACATGGTGGGTGCCTTCTATCAGCCCAAGCATGTGATCATCGATACCGACTGCCTCAAGACCCTGCCTGCCCGGGAATTTGCCGCCGGCATGGCCGAGGTGATCAAATACGGCATCATCTGGGATGCCGCCTTCTTCTCCTGGCTCGAAACCAACATGACTCGCCTGCAGCGCCTCGACGGTGATGCACTCTCCTATGCCATTCGCCGCTGCTGCGAGATCAAGGCCGATGTGGTCGGTCAGGACGAGACCGAGCACGGCGTGCGCGCCTTGCTGAACCTGGGACATACCTTCGGCCATGCCATCGAGGCGGAGAAGGGTTATGGCAACTGGCTGCACGGTGAAGCCGTGGCGGCGGGAACCATGCTGGCGGCCGAGACGGCCCTGGCCCGTGGCGACATGACGGCGCAAGAGGTGGCACGAGTCCGCGATCTGCTGTTGGCCGCCGATTTGCCGGTCAAGGCACCGTCCGATATGGATTTTGCCGCCTTCATTCGCCATATGCGCCGTGACAAGAAGGTGCTGGAAGGCAAACTGAGGCTGGTGCTGCCGATCGGGATCGGACAGGCCCAGGTCGTGGCCGATGTGACAGACGAGCAATTGATGGCGGTGATCGAGTCTGGTCGTGACCACTAATAAATTGCTCAAACTGCCTTCTCAGCGGCAGTTGGTTGACCGGCTGCTGCACCTGATCGAGTTCAACCACCCCTTTGTTTTTCTCTCCGGCAAGCCAGGCAGTGGCCGTGGCACACTGTGCGAGTCGTTGCTTGCCCAACTGCCCGATGCGGTGCAGGTGGCCAGCCTCATCGGCAGCCCGTCCATGAAGATGGCGGATGTGCGCCAGTTGCTGTTGCAGCAGGTGGTGGCACGTCCCCTGTTCAACGCGCAGGATGCCCTGGCGGACAGCTTCTTTCGCATGGTGGGTGACAAGCCTGCCAGACTGCTGCTCATCATCGAACGTGCCGATACCTTGCCTGCCGAGCTGGTGGGGGAGTTGTGGGCGCTCTGTCGTCACAACGATACCTTGGCATCTCCTCATAAACTGGCCATCCTGCTCTCGGGTGATGACGCCTGGTGTCGCAACCAGAAGGCGCTCCTCAAGGGACGAGCCATGCCAGCCCTCGAGCTGGAGGTCGCGCCACTGAGCGCTCCTGAGCAACGTATCTTCTTGTATGAGAAGGCCAAAGAGCTCAAGATCCCGACAGCCCTCTTGCCCAAGCCGAAAGTGGAAGAGATCCTGAATGGGGCGGGCGGACATCCGTCAGCCATCATGCAGTTACTGGAGGATACCATGACCGACAGAAGGCCCAAGAAACGTCAGGCCGAGTTGCCCGTCAAGAAGATAGCGATCGTGCTTGCCCTGTTGGCGGGCGGGTTGCTGGCCCTGAGCTATCTGCCCCTGTTCGACAGTGCAGGCCAGGACCCCGCCCAGGCACCGTCCCAGGGGACGGCGTTGCCCGATCCCGTCTCAAGCGATCCTGTGAACGTCGGTGCGGCGAGCGGGGCCCTGAGTACTCAGACGAGCAGTGGCGCCGCTGCCATCCCGTCAGGGAATCAGGTTGCCCGCGATTGGCAGTCCGATGCCAAGCCCTTGCCCAAGAAGGTCGAGAGCGAGACGGTCACCACGGAGTCAACCAACTATGAGGGGCGCCGGGTCGTCATCTCCGACGAAGTGGTCGAGAAATTGATGAACCAGCCGAACGTCAGCGGCGCCTTGCCCACGGCCGTGGTGGATGAGCTGGTGGGGAGCGGTTCCCGTGCGGTCCCGACCGGAACGACGGCCCAGGTCAAGAATCCGGCCCCGAACAGTGCCCCGCGAACAGAGGCTCAACCGGCCAGTGGCGCGCAGACAGCGCCGGTAGCGACCCCGGCGGCCAAGGTGGCGTTGACGCCGGTGGCGACTCTCAACAAGAAGCCGAAGAATCACTACAGCATCCAGTTGATGGGGGCGAGCAACACCAAGGCGGTAGACAGCTTTGTGGCCGAGCATGGCTTGGCGGGCAAGGTGTGGGTTTACAAGACCCGCTTCCGTGGCAGTCCCTGGTATGTGGTGGTGCAGGGAGACTACGCCAGCAGTGCCCAGGCCAAGGCGGCCATTCGCAAGCTGTCACCTGCCTTGCTCAAGGGACAACCCTGGCCCAAGTCATTCGCCCAGATACAAAAAGAATTGAAGCAATAGCCAGCCACCCGAAGAAGGGGGTAGAATCACCCCCCTTTTTTGGGCATAGCCTTGTCAACACCGGACTTCCATGAAAAAAACACGCGCGTTTTTAAAATGGGCCGGGGGAAAATACTCCCTGGTCGAAGAGATCGCCGAGCGTTTGCCGGCCGGGCGTGTGTTGCTGGAGCCCTTCGTCGGGGCGGGATCCGTGTTTCTCAACACGGATTACGACGCCTATGTGCTCAACGACATCAATCCGGATCTCATTGGCCTCTACAACCACCTCAAGCAGCAGCCGGACAGCTTCATCAGCGAGGCCCGCAAGCTGTTCGTGGCCGAGCACAACCACAAGACCGCCTATTATCGGCTGCGTACCCAGTTCAACCAGACCGCGGCCGGGTTTGAACGGGCTCAGTTGTTCCTGTTTTTGAATCGCCATGGTTTCAACGGCTTGTGCCGTTACAACAAGAAGGGGGGGTTCAACGTTCCCTTCGGTTCCTACAAGAAACCCTACTTCCCGGAGAAAGAGCTGTGGGCGTTTGCCGAGAAGGCGCAGAAGGCGACGTTCATCTGCGAAAGCTATGCCGACGCCATGGCCCGTGCAGAGGAAGACTGGGTGATCTACTGCGATCCGCCCTATGCCCCCCT
This sequence comes from Aeromonas sp. QDB63, assembly GCF_027707425.1. Lineage (NCBI taxonomy): Bacteria > Pseudomonadati > Pseudomonadota > Gammaproteobacteria > Aeromonadales > Aeromonadaceae > Aeromonas > Aeromonas sp. QDB63. The sequence continues at coordinate 166,812 of NZ_JAPCIS010000002.1, read as the reverse complement.
CTCCACCACGGCAAGTTTCACCACCTATTCGGCAGGCGGTTTCACCCTGGACGATCAGGCGCTGCTGGCCAGGCTGGCTCGCCACACCGCCGCCCATAAAGGGGTGCCCGTGCTCATCAGCAACCATGACATCGAGTTGACCCGCGAGCTCTATCGTGGCGCCCGGCTCGACGAGATCCTGGTCAAGCGCACCATCAGCCGCAACGGCGGTGGTCGCAACAAGGTGGCCGAGCTGCTGGCGCTCTATCCGCCCGGCATCGAGCCCGAACAGGGCTATTATCCCGGTGAGGCGGAGCTGGTTGCCGTAGGCTGAGTGAACAACGGTTCCTGAGGGGGCCGTTGTCATTTCTGATGCTGCCGCTGGTATTCCGTGAGCCGCGCCTGGCATCGTTTGCCGGCGATGGTGCCGGAGCGGCGTGTTCTGTAGATGCGGGTCGTTTTCATCGCCCTTTTGCGATAAAATTGCGCCGTTTTTTCTGCCACGCTGCCAATGGATGACGCTGATGAAAGACTTTCTGATTGCCCCCTCTATCCTCTCCGCCGACTTTGCCCGTCTGGGTGAGGATGTGACCAAGGTGCTGGCCGCCGGGGCCGACGTGGTCCATTTCGATGTGATGGACAACCATTATGTCCCCAACCTGACCATAGGCCCCATGGTCTGTCAGGCGCTGCGCGATTACGGCATCGAAGCGCTCATCGACGTGCACCTGATGGTCAAGCCGGTGGATCGCATCGTGCCTGATTTTGCCAAGGCCGGTGCCAGCCTGATCACCTTCCACCCGGAAGCCTCTGATCACGTGGATCGCACCCTGGGCCTCATCAAGGAGCAGGGTTGCCAGGCCGGTCTGGTGCTGAACCCCGCGACCCCGCTCAGCTGCCTGGAGTACGTGATGGACAAGCTGGACGTGATCCTGCTGATGTCTGTCAACCCGGGCTTTGGCGGTCAGAGCTTCATCCCCGGCACCCTCGACAAGCTGCGCCAGGTGCGCCGCCTGATCGACGAGAGCGGCCGCGACATTCGCCTGGAAATCGATGGCGGGGTCAAGGTCGACAACATTCGCGAGATTGCCGAGGCGGGTGCCGACATGTTCGTGGCGGGCTCAGCCATCTTCGGAAAGCCGGATTACAAGGCGGTGATCGACCAGATGCGCGCGGAGCTTGCCCATGTCCGTCGCTGATCGCCCCTTTGACCTGGTGCTGTTCGATCTGGATGGCACGCTGATTGACAGCGCCCCGCAACTGGCGCTGGCGGTCAACCGTACCCTGGCGGATCTGGGGTTGGCCGAGGCCGACGAGGCCGTGGTGCGTACCTGGGTCGGCAACGGCGCCGACAAGCTGATCCAGCGGGCTCTCGATTACCGCGACGCCCCGGAGCAGTTTGCCAAGGCCCGCCCCCTGTTCGACCGTCACTATCAGGCCTGTCTGCTGGAAGGCCTGGCCATGTATGACGGAGTGGCCCGTAGCCTGCGCCGTCTGCAGGGGCTGGGTTACCAGCAGGCCGTGGTGACCAACAAACCGAGCCACTTCGTGCAGCCCATTCTGGAGGCCCTCGGCATCAGCGACTGTTTCGCACTCTGGCTCGGGGGCAACTGCGTACCCGTCAAGAAACCGAGCCCGGAGCCGCTGTTGCACGCCTGCCACGAGCTGGGTGTCAGCCCGTCCCGCACCCTGATGGTGGGGGATTCCGAAAATGACGTGCTGGCCGCCCAGGCCGCCGGCATGAAGGTGGTGGGGCTCACCTATGGCTACAACTATGGCCGCCCTATCGCAGACTCCCGCCCCGACTGGGTTTGCGAGCAGTTTGCCGAACTCGACGCCCTGCTGGTCTGATCCAGACCGGGCTGGCGGATAACAAGGATTACTACTCTGATGACTAAACCAATCGTATTGAGCGGTGCCCAACCCTCGGGCCAGCTGACCATCGGCAACTACATGGGAGCCCTGCGTCAGTGGGTCAGCATGCAGGATGACTTCGACTGCCTCTATTGCATCGTCGATTTGCACGCCATCACCACTCGCCAGGATCCGGCCGCCTTGCGCAAGGCGTGCCTCGACGCCGCCGCCCTCTATCTGGCGGTGGGGATCGATCCGGCCAAGAGCACCGTCTTCATCCAGTCCCACGTGCCCCAGCACGCCGAGCTCGGCTGGATCCTGAACTGCTACACCCAGATGGGCGAGCTGTCGCGCATGACCCAGTTCAAGGACAAGTCCGCTCGTTTCGAGAACAACGTCAACGTCGGCCTGTTCGGTTATCCGGTGCTGATGGCGGCCGACATTCTGCTTTATCAGGCCAATCAGGTGCCGGTTGGCAATGACCAGAAGCAGCATCTGGAGCTGACCCGCGACATCTGCACCCGCTTCAACAACCTCTATGGCGAAGTCTTCACCCTGCCGGAACCCTTCATTCCGACCGAAGGGGCCCGGGTGATGAGCCTGCAGGACCCGACCAAGAAGATGTCCAAGTCCGACGACAACGAGGCCAACTTCATCGGCTTGCTGGAAGATCCCAAGCAGATCGTCAAGAAGATCAAGCGGGCGATGACCGACTCCGACGAGCCGGCCGTGGTGCGTTTTGATCCCGAAAACAAGCCGGGGGTCTCCAATCTGCTGACCCTGATGTCCGGTGTGACCGGCCGCTCCATCCCGGAGCTGGAGCAGCACTTCGAAGGCAAGATGTACGGCCACCTCAAGAGTGAAACGGCCGATGCCGTGGTCGCCTTGCTGGAACCCATCCAGGCGCGCTTCCGCGAGCTGCGTCAGGATGAGGCCCATCTGCAGGCCATTTTGGCGGCTGGCGCACAAAAGGCGCGTGAAAGGGCTGAAAAAACCCTGATCAGCGTATATGATGTCGTCGGCTTCGTTCCTCGAGCCTGACATACTGGGAAGGTGTAGTAGAAGAGAGCTGGGTGGATGCCTGGCTTTCTTTGTTTTACACCTTCCGGTTTGTCGCAACCTCCCCAATGTCAAACACGGGCTTTGCCCCAAGAGAAAGCATGTCTGTCGAATCACAAACCCTGAGTGAAGAGTTGGGTGACAAGGGTCACTGGCTGCGCAAGTTTCGCAAGGCCAAGAGCCTCAATACCTTGCAGTTGATGGTCTCCAACGCCATCGACAAGCACCACAAGACCCCGGCCATCGCGGCTGCCATCTATCTGGCCGAGTGCCAGCGGGAACGGGAACTGGAACAGGGCCGTTATCTGGACCGCTGAGGTCCGTTGTCAGCCCTTGCCAAGGTGACTCCTTCCCATCTGCCTGTCACGACCTGTGCCCTTTTCCCGGTCGCCTCCCGTCTCTTTTACCTTGCCATCCTGACATGGAGCGGTTGATGCTGCCCGGTCGGGGACAGGCCCACCGCCGGGTGGGGTCGACAGGCCCGGATCGCCATTGAAGAGCGGACAGACTGCACAGCAGGTGAGGTGATCGCCGGTTTATTAACGCAAAGAGACATGCCAGAATGCGCGGCGTTTGTCTGCCCGCGCTCGCAACGGGCTGTCCGATCACCGTCTCTGTCTTATTCCCAGGGTGTTTGCATGCTGCTACTCATCGACAACTACGACTCCTTTACCTGGAACCTGGTGCAATACTTCGGCGCTCTGGGGCAAGAGGTGGTGGTCAGGCGTAACGATGAGCTGAGCCTGGAGGAGATAGCCCGGCTTGCACCCCGCCATCTGGTGATCTCTCCCGGCCCCTGCACGCCAAACGAGGCGGGCATCTCTTTGGCCGCCATCTCCCGTTTTGCCGGCGAGATCCCCATCCTCGGCGTCTGTCTCGGCCATCAGTCCCTGGCACAGGCCTTTGGTGCCCGGGTGGTGCGTGCCCGTCAGGTGATGCACGGCAAGACTTCTCTCATCCGTCACAAAGGGGAGGGGGTGTTCAAGGGGCTCAACAACCCGCTGCGGGTGACCCGCTATCATTCTCTGGTGGTGGAGGCGGCGTCGCTGCCCGACTGTTTCGAGGTTACCGCCTGGAGCGAACATGCCGATGGCAGCCCGGACGAGATCATGGGGCTGCGGCATAAAACGCTGGCGCTGGAGGGAGTGCAGTTCCATCCGGAGAGTATTCTGAGCGAACAGGGGCACCAGTTGCTGGCCAACTTTTTGGCCGTTTCCTGAAAAAATTGCGATGTCTGTCTCAAAACCGTCATGAGGCAAAAAAAAATTTCCCTGAGACTTTATTCACCCTCCTCCCTGTCCAAATTATCTCTTGCCAACACCCCCTGAGCCGTTATGCAATGCGGTTGCCTAAAATCTCAAAGGCAATCGAACATTGTTCCTTATAGGCGGTTAAGTTACAGACTTTTTACTTTTTTTCTGTGATAATTCCGCCACGTTTACACGGATTTAACTTTTGGGCGGTGGATTATTCTGCCGCGAGATAGCAGGAGAGCAATATGTCAGAGTTGTTGGCAGTGACACGTGAAGTGTTTGATGAAGTGATGGTTCCCAACTATGCGCCGGCCAAAATCATCCCGGTGCGCGGCGAGGGGTCACGTGTCTGGGATCAGGAAGGCCGCGAGTATGTGGATTTCGCGGGCGGGATCGCGGTCAATGGCCTGGGCCATTGCCATCCCAAACTGGTCGAGGCCCTGAAATCCCAGGGTGAGAAGCTGTGGCACCTCTCCAACGTGATGACCAACGAGCCGGCCCTGCGCCTGGCCAAGAAACTGGTCGCCGCCACCTTCGCCGAGAAGGTCTATTTCTGCAACTCCGGCGCCGAAGCGAACGAAGCGGCCCTCAAGCTGGCCCGCCGCTACGCCATCGAGAAGTTCGGGGCCCACAAGACCCAGATCATCGCCTTCCACCAGGGCTTCCACGGCCGTACCTTCTTTACCGTCAGCGTCGGCGGCCAGGCTGCCTACTCCGATGGCTTCGGTCCCAAGCCTGCCGACATCACCCACGTCGCCTACAACAACCTGGAGGAGCTGGCTGCCGTCATCTCCGACAACACCTGCGCCGTGGTGATGGAGCCGCTGCAGGGCGAGGGTGGCATCATCAGCCCCACCGACGAGTTTGCCAAGGGGGTGCGCGAGCTGTGCGACAAGCACAACGCCCTGCTGGTTTATGACGAGGTGCAATCCGGTGTCGGTCGTACCGGCGAGCTGTTTGCCTATATGGGCCTGGGCATCACCCCGGACATCCTCACCAGCGCCAAGGCGCTGGGCGGCGGCTTCCCCATCGGGGCCATGCTGACCACCACCGAGATCGCCTCCCACCTGAAAGTGGGCACTCACGGCTCCACCTACGGCGGCAACCCGCTGGCGTGTGCCGTGGCCGAGGCGGTGATCGACGTGGTCAACACCCCGGAAGTGCTGAGCGGCATCAAGCAGCGCGAGCAGCTGTTCCGCGAAGGGCTGGAAGCCATCAACGCCAAGTACCACTGCTTCAGCGAAGTGCGCGGCAAGGGCCTGCTGCTGGGCGCCGTGCTCAACGATGACTTCAAGGGCCGCTCTCGCGACTTCCTGCTCGCCTCCATCGATCAGGGCCTGATGGCGCTGGTCGCCGGTACCAACGTGGTGCGTTTTGCCCCCTCCCTGGTGATCCCGGAAGCGGACATCAAGGAAGGGCTGGCACGGTTCGAGAAAGCGGTCGCTCAGGTGGTCAACGCCTGATCCAAATTGAGGTGGGGAGCCCTCCCGGCAGGAGCCGGGACCCCACCTGTCGTCAATGAAAGGGAGTTGTCATTTATGTTGGTTATCCGTCCTATCGAGCAGCGCGACTTCGCCGGCCTCAAGACCTGTGCCATCGAATCCGGCACCGGCATGACATCCTTGCCGGTCAACGACGAGCTGCTGCAACGCAAGATCGATGCCTCGACCCAGACCTTCCTGGACAAGCCCGCCGGCAAGGGCGAGTGCCTCTATTTCTTCGTGGCCGAGGATCTGGAGACCGGGGAGATGGTCGGTACCTGCGCCATCGACGCGGCGGTCGGCCTGTCCCAGGCGTTCTACAACTATCACATCGGCAAGGTGGTGCACTCCTCCCCCAAGCTCGGCATCTACAATGTCGTGGAAACCCTCACCCTCTCCAACGACTACACCGGCAATTCCGAGCTCTGCACCCTGTTTCTGCGTGAATGCGCCCGCGAGGGGCTCAACGGCCGTCTGCTCTCCAAGCACCGTTTCCTGTTCATGGCCGAACACCCCGAGCTGTTTGACAGTACCGTCTTTGCCGAGATGCGTGGTGTCTCCGATGGCAACGGCCATAGCCCCTTCTACGAGTGGCTGCAAAAACATTTCTTCTCGATGGATTTTCCCACCGTCGACTATCTCACCGGCATCGGCAAGAAGCGCTTCATCGCCGAGCTGATGCCCAAGTACCCCATCTACGTCAATCTGCTGAGCAACGAGGCGCGCGCCGTCATCGGCAAGACCCATGAAAAGACTCGGCCTGCCCTCAAGATGCTGCAGGATGAGGGGTTCGTGAATCGCGGTTATGTCGACATCTTCGACGCCGGCCCCACCGTCGAATGCGAGGTGAAGAACATTCGCAGCGTGCGCCGCAGCCAGAAGCTGGCGGTGCTGGTGGGTGAGCCCATCGGCGGCCATACCTACCTCATCTGCAACACCAGGTTCGAGCAATACCGCGCCTGCTACGGCAACATCCGGGTCGATCTGGACAAGCACGAAGCCATCATTCCGCCCAAGATGGCGGCCGCCCTCAAGGTGGAAAATGGCGACATGGTGCGCGTCGTCGATCTGGATTGACCCGCCCCGCAGCACAGCATTGAGACAGGCTGCCGAGGTGGCCTGCGTACCCACAGGGAGTGAATTGATGATGTCTTTAGTCCAGTGTATCGATGGCCAGTGGCTGGCCGGTGAAGGCAAGCCGTTCGAATCCATCGACCCGGCCAAAAACGAGGTGATCTGGCGTGGTGAGGCGGCAAGCCAGTCCCAGGTGGATGCGGCCGTCAAGGCGGCCCGCACGGCCTTCTACCATTGGTCCGATCTGGCCCTTGAAGAGCGCCTTGCCATCGTGCGCCGCTATGCCGACCTGCTCGGCGAGCACAAGGAGGCGCTGGCCCTGACCATCGCCCGTGAAACCGGCAAGCCCCTGTGGGAGACCCGCACTGAAGTGGCGGCCATGCAGGGCAAGATTGCCATCTCCATCCGCGCCCATGAGGAGCGTACCGGTACGGTGGAAAACCCCATGCCGGGCGCCAAGGCGTTCGTGCGCCACAAGCCCCATGGCGTCGTGGCCGTGTTCGGCCCCTACAACTTCCCGGGCCACCTGCCCAACGGTCACATAGTGCCTGCGCTTATCGCGGGTAACGCAGTGGTGTTCAAGCCTTCAGAGCTGACCCCCATGGTGGCCGAGGCCATGCTGAAGATCTGGCAAGAGGCGGGGCTGCCCAAGGGGGTGCTCAACCTGGTGCAGGGGGAGGTCGACACCGGCAAGGCGCTGGCCGGCAACCCGGACATCGACGGCCTCTTCTTCACCGGCTCCTCCCGTACCGGCCACTTCCTGCATCAGCAGTTTGCCGGCCAGCCGGGCAAGATCCTGGCACTGGAGATGGGTGGCAACAACCCGCTGATCGTGAAAGATGTGAGCGACATCGACGGCGCCGTCCATGCCATCGTGCAGTCCGCCTTCATTACCTCCGGCCAGCGCTGCACCTGCTCGCGCCGTCTGTTTGTCGAGCGCGGCGAGCGGGGCGATGCCCTGGTCAAGCGCCTGGTGGAGGTGGTCGGCCAGATCAAGGTCGGCCTCTATGACGCCGCCGAGCAGCCGTTCATGGGCGCCATGATCAGCGAGAAGGCCGCACTCGGCATGGTCGAGGCGCAAGCCAACCTGCAGCGCCTCGGTGGTGAAAGCCTGCTTGCCCTCAAGCACCTGGAAGCGGGCACCGGCTTTGTCTCCCCGGGCATCATAGACGTGACCGCGGTCAGCGCGCTGCCGGATGAGGAGTACTTCGGCCCGCTGCTGCAGCTCATTCGCTACGACGACTTCGATGCGGCCATCGAGAAGGCGAACGCCACCAGTTTCGGTCTCTCGGCCGGCCTGCTCGGTGACAATGAAGCGGACTGGAACCACTTCTTCAAGCGCATCCGTGCCGGTATCGTCAACTGGAACAAGCCCATCACCGGCGCCTCCAGTGCCGCCCCCTTCGGCGGCATCGGTGCCTCCGGCAACCACAGAGCGAGCGCCTACTATGCCGCCGACTATTGTGCTTACCCGGTCGCCTCCGTCGAAGACAGCAAGGCTGCTATGCCGGATCAGCTGTCTCCCGGTCTGACCTTCTGATAACAAGAAAATAAAAGAGGGGCACTGAACAGGTGCCCCTGTCTGTACCCGCAATCAAAGGAAAGAGAGATGCAAAAGGATATCGACACCCTGTTTGGCCATCTGTGGGACAACTACATTCAGGTCACCCCCAGTGCTCACAAGGTTCATCAACTGCTGGGCGGCGGTGCCCCCATCATCAACGATCACGTGGCGTTTCGGACCTACAACTTGCCCAAGCTCGGTCTCGAGAAACTGGCGGCCCACTTCCGCGCCCTGGGGTACGAAGAGAAGGGCGAGTATGTATTCAAGGCCAAGAAGCTCTATGCCAAACACTTCGAGCATAAAGATCCTGATGCGCCCAAGGTGTTCATCAGCGAGCTGAAGGTGGAAGAGCTCTCCGAAGGTGCCCAGGCCATCATCCACAAGCTGGTGGATCAGGTACCCGATCACCTCACCGACACCCAGGCCTTCCTCTATGCCGGCGCTCCCTGGCAGGTATCCTGGGCCGATTACCAGACCCTGCTGGCGGAGAGCGAGTATGCCGCCTGGATGGCCGCCTGGGGTTATCGTGCCAACCACTTCACCGTCAACATCAACCGCCTGAAGGACTTCGACACCATCCAGCAGGTGAATGCGGCGCTCAAGGCGGCAGGCTTCGTGCTCAACACCGTTGGCGGCGAGGTGAAGGGCGATCCCGAGGTGATGCTGGAGCAATCCTCCACCATGGCCGACAAGGCGGACGTGCCCTTCAGCGACGGCGTGCGCACCATCCCGAGCTGTTTCTACGAATTCGCCCTGCGCTACCCGCAGGCCGATGGCGTGCTCTACCCTGGCTTCGTCGAAGCGTCGGCTGACAAGATCTTCGAATCCACCAACGCCATGTAATGGCCGCCATGAAAACAACGCCCCGTCTGGGGCGTTTTTTATAGATTTACGCCGACCTGACACCCTCTTTACCTCCCCTTGACCCATCAGTTCGCGGCGATTCGCTAGCATGATGCCGCCCGCTGCCGTGGGCCATCGCCGCACCATGCCGGTGTATGCCACCCGTTTTGGAGTCATGCCATGAAGATTGTTCTGCCTTTGCTGTTTTCCCTCACTACTCTGACCGCCGCAGCGGGCGATCAGGGCAGCCGTACCCCGCCCAAGCCTCCGCGCGAGCTGTCGGCCGAGATGAAAGCGGCGTTTGAGAGCTGCAAGGAGCATGGCAAACCGGGGGAGTCGGAATTTGACAACTGCATGTCAGATCTGGGATTTGAGCGGCCGGACGGCCCGGCACCGGCAGGTGGGAAGCAGGGGGAGAATGAGGCCGAGTAAACTGGTGCGGGCCAGTCGGTTAGGATGGGCCCGCACCGCTCACACCCGTTGCAGTGCCCCTTCGGTGGCCAGCAAGGTGGTCATGCCGGCGGCCTTGCCCGCCTGAATGCCTATCCGGGTGTCTTCAAACACCAGGCAGTTGGCCGGGTTGGCGCCGAGCTGCTCGGCCACTTTCAGGAAGGTGTCCGGGTGGGGCTTGTGATTGACCACATCATCGGCACTCACCAGCACGGAGATGAAGGCATCGAGCCCGGTCTGACGCAGGATGTACGCCGCATGCTCCCGGGATGAGCCGGTGCCTATGCCCATGGGCACCTTGCCGTGGCAGCGTTTGACCAGCTCCCACATAGCGGGGAAGACGCTGACCCTGTCGATCTGTGCCAGATAGAGGGCAATCTTGCGGCGGGCGAAGGCCTCCACGTCGATGGCCAGCCCGTGCTGCTCTGCCAGCATGGTCACTATCTTGCGGGTGGGGATGCCGCCGTACTCGTTGAGCTGTGCCCGATCAAACGGCAGGCCGAACTCGGCACTGGTGATTTCCCAGGCATCCAGGTGCAGAGGCATGGAGTCCACCAGGGTGCCATCCATGTCGAAGATCAGGGCGTCGTACTCGTCGAATCGGGGCTGTTCACTCTGGTGATGATCGCAGGGGGATGACAGGGGCATGGGGGGCGTCCTCTTCGGCAAAGACTCACCCTAGCAGATCCGGCTCGCAGATGTCGCGACCTTCATCATGGTTGGCAGTGGTTTTGACCATCGGCTAATGATTTATGAGACAATAATGTGCCTTGTACCCCCTGTGCCGATATCTCACATGAGCGAGCCTGCCTATGTCCCCCAAAACCGTCTTCTCGAGCGTGGCCCTGGTGATCGCCCTGGGCTCACTGGAAAAGAGCATCGTCACCACCCCCTTGCCGATCATAGGGGTTGAGCTGAACGCCGGTGCCGCCCTCACCTGGGTCGTGACCGCCTATCTGCTGGCGGCCACTGCGGCCCTACCCATCTATGGCAAGTTGAGCGACATGTTCGGCCGGGTACGCATGCTCAACATCGGTATCGGCCTGTTTCTGGCTGGATCCGTGGCCTGCGCCCTGGCCCAGGATCTGCCGACCCTGCTGGCAGCCCGCGTGCTGCAAGGGTTGGGGGGCGGGGGGCTGATCGCGCTCGCCTTCACCGTCATCGCCGACTGTATTCCGCCACGGGAGGTGGGCAAGTATCAGGGGTATATCTCGGCGGTCTATGCGGTCTCCAGCATCGCAGGCCCGCTGCTCGGTGGCTATTTTACCGAGCAGCTCAGCTGGCGCTGGATCTTCTGGATCAATCTGCCTCTCGGTGCCATCGCCCTCTGGCTGGTGAACCGCAATCTGGGTCACCTCAATGTGCGTCGCCACAGCCGCTTCGACTGGAAGGGAGCGGCACTGCTCATTACGGTCACTACCCTCACCCTGTTGCTGCTCTCGCCGGAAGCGGCCTTGCCCGCCGTCTGGCTCGCGGCTGCGCAGGGGGTTGTCCTGTTGCTGCTCGTCCTGACTGAGCGGCGGGCGCACGACCCCATACTGCCGGCCCACCTGGTGCGCCTGCCGGGTTATCTGGTGAGCGTGCTGCTGGCGCTGGCCTCGCAGTTGCTGATGTTTGCCGTGCTGGTCTACCTGCCGTTGCAGATGCAGTGGCAAAAGGGGATGAGCGCCAGTGACAGTGGCGGGATCATGGTGATCTTCATGGTCTGCATCACGGCGGGGGCCTTCGTCGGCGGCAAGCTCATCGGTCGCACCGGTCACTACAAGCGTTTCGTGGTGGCAGGTTTTGCCCTGGCAGCGCTGGCCCTGTGGCAGATCCACTTCGACCTCTGGGCCAGAGTGGGACTGGGGTTTGCCGGATTGGGGCTGGGCCTGGTGCTGCCGGCGCTGTCGGTGGTGGTGCAAAACGCCCTGCCACGTGAAGATCGCGGCATCGGCATGTCGCTGTTCAACTTCGGCCGCGAGCTGGGGGGCGCGGTCGGGGTGGCCATCTGCTCCGTGCTGTTTCACTCCGCTCTGCCAGCGGGCAGCAGCCACAACCTGGCCAGCCTGAGCCCGGCCGAGCTGGCACCCGGTTTCAGCGCCACCTATATCGGCATGGCGCTGATCGCCACCGCCGCCCTGCTGGTCACCTTGCTGGCATTGAAGCGCCACGAGCTGGCCAGCAAGCACGCCTGATGGTTGCTATCGGATACAAAGAGGGCTCCCCGCGGGGAGCCCTCTTCATGGGATCAGGCAGGTGCCTTTCCTTCCGTGTCGTGGCCTTGTGCCACTCAGCCCGCTCATCGGGCGTCGGGGCGGGAAGGTGACCTGACAGGCTCGGGTTGCTGGCGCTCGGCCTGGGCATCGAGCTCCTTGCCGAGGAAGTAGTTCAGGAAGGTGCGGATGACCGCGATGATGGCGAGGCGCACCAGCTCCTCCTTGCTGGGGGCCACCGTGGTGGCCAGGATGTCGGCAGCGAGCTGGAACTCCAGCGCCAGGATGAGCCAGCTGCCGAAGCAGAGGCGGATACGGGGAAAGCCGGGCTCGTGATCCCGCACTCTGGCCGCCAGCCAGAGGGTCTTGCCAAGGCCGATGACCACGCATGCGATGGAGATGATCTCCAGCAGCAGCTGGAACAGCTCCACCCCGTGCATCATGCCCTCTTTCAGGCTCGCTATCTCGAACACTCGGGTTACCTCCCTGATTCAAAAGAGACACTTTTAACACGGCTTGGGGGCCGGTTCCAACTCAGAGTCTTCTGAGCATCATGGCTATCTGGTCGATGAGCTGACGAGCGGCAGGGCTGATGGCCGCCAGTTGGAAGTAGCCGTGGATGACGCCATGCTGCCGCTGGCAAGTGGCATCGACGCCAGCCTGCACCAGCTTGCCATACAGGGCTTCCCCTTCGTCGCGTAGCGGATCATATTCCGCCGTGACGATATGGGTCGGCGGTAATCCTGACAGGGCGGGATGGTGGAGCGGGCTGGCTTCGGGATGGCTGGGGGGCAGGCTGCCCAGGTAGGCGTGAAAACCGCTTGCGAGCATGTCCCGGGTGATGAGGTAGTCGTCACCGAGATCGCGGTAGCTTTGGCTCTCGCAGAGGGCATCCAGCATGGGATAGAGAAGCAGCAGGGCCTTGGGCAAGGGGGCGCTGGCAGCCTTGAGCCGCAAGGTGGTGACCAGGGCGAGATGACCCCCTGCGCTGTCGCCAGCAATGGCGAGACGTGCCGGATCTCCATGCCATTTCTCCACCTCGGCCATGATGGCCTGCGTGGCGGCCAGCGCATCGTCGTGAGCCGCAGGATAGGTGTGTTCCGGGGCGAGGCGGGTGTGTACGGCGAAGATCAGGGCGCTGGTCCGGTTGCACAGCATCCGCATCTGGCGATCGTGGGTCTCGAAATCCCCGCTGACAAAACAGCCGCCGTGAAAATAGATCAGCACCGGATACGCGGGGTCCGGTTTGTCTGCGGGCCGATAGCAGCGGATGGCGTGGTGATCGGCCTGCCACTCTTCGATGGCGCCCACCTCTTCCCGCTCACCGCCCAACAGGGCAGAGGCTAGGTAGCCGTCACGGCGCGCCTGCCAGCTCAGCTGGCTCGCCTTGGGACGACCTGCGGCGATGAAGTCTGCCACCATGGCTGCGATGGCCGGTTCGAGTTGTTTTTCCATAAGACACCAATGACTGTATATAAAAACAGTCATTGTGCGCTTTTGGCCCGTGAGCGCAACCGGCGTTAGCTGAGGCAGCTCACAAAATCAGGCTTCAATCAGCACGAATTCAATCACATAAAGGGGCGGCAGTGCGGGGTAGATATCGCGGATCACATCTTTAAGCTCGGGGAGGGTCATGTTCTCCTGACGGGCGTGCTCGTCGCTCAGCGCCTCAAAGGCGACCGCCTTGACCGAGATGACTTCAATGGTGCCAAAAGGCTGGTGTTCCGGGTTGGTGAACAGGGCCAGGCGCTGGCCGGGCCGCCAGTTTGCCTCGCTCTCGTCGCGGATGGTGATGGTCTTTCGGCCAGCCTGGATGTCGGCGACAAAGCGGCTGAAGAAGGTGAATGCCGGGTAGGCCGGGGTGTGCTGGGTCATGTCGTCTCCGAAGGGCAAGGGGTGAGAGGGCGGCTCAGGCCGCGGCGGGCCCATTTTAGGAGGGGCGGGGGGAGCGTGCAGCACTTTTTACCCCGACATGTGAAGGGCGACCGACTGCGTTCACGGACCGGTAAAATGGCCGCAACTGAACCTGAATGTGAGATGATGCGGTCTCCTCTTTCTTGATATGTAACAAATCAGGGGGACGGGCTCTGTGGTCTGATGGCGTCCGAGGCCGGCCGTGGTTGACGTTGAACAAAAGGAGCAAGTGTGAATTCCGAGTTGATCTGGGTGCTCAGCATGCTGGTGGGTGCCATTCTCCTGTTTATTACCAACAAGGTACGCATGGACGTGGTCGCCTTGTTGATCATCATCCTGTTCGTGTTGAGCGGCACCCTGACCCTGCCGCAGGCGCTGGCAGGATTCAGTGATCCCAACGTCATTCTGATTGCCGCCCTGTTCGTGGTGGGGGAGGGGCTGGTGCGTACCGGCATCGCCTATCAGGTGGGAGATGCCCTGGTGAAGGTGGCCGGCAGCAGCGAAACCCGCATGCTGGTGCTGCTGATGGTGGCGGTGGCGACCCTGGGGGCCGTGATGAGTTCGACCGGGGTGGTGGCCATCTTCATCCCCGTGGTGCTGAGCGTGGCGAACCGGATGGGGATCCCGGCGGGCAGACTGATGATGCCGCTCGGCTTTGCCGGCCTTATCAGCGGCATGATGACGCTGGTGGCGACGCCGCCCAACATGGTGGTCAACAGTGAACTGATGCGCCACGACATCCAGGGGTTCGGCTTCTTTGGCTTTACCCCCATGGGAGTCATGATTCTGGGGATGGGGATCCTCTACATGCTGCTGATGCGCAACCGTCTGGTGCGTGAAGGAGAGGAGGGCAAGGGCAAGCAGATGGGACGCAGCACCATGCGGGATCTCATCCGTGACTACCGGCTGGCGGGGCGAGCACGCCGACTGGCGATCCGGCCCGATTCCCCCCTGATCGGCCAGACCCTGGACGAGCTGCAATTGCGTGCTCGCTTCGGGGCCAACGTCATCGGGATGGAGCGCTGGCGCAAGTTCAGGCGGGTGATGGTCAGTGTCACCGGGGTGACCGAGTTCCAGGCCAAGGACGTGCTGCTCATCGACATGTCGGATCCCGAGGTGGATGTGCGGGAGTTTTGCAGCGAGGCGCGGCTCGAGCCCATGATATTGCGCGGAGAGTATTTCTCCGACCAGGCGCGGGAGGTGGGCATGGCGGAGGTCTCCCTCATCCCTGGCTCCCGGCTGCTCGGCAAGAGCATCCGCGAGGTGACCTTCCGTTCCCGTTACGGTCTGAGCGTGGTGGGGATCCGCCGGGATGGAGAGGCGCTGACCGGCAAGCTGGTGGACGAGGCGCTGCAGATGGGGGATACCCTGCTGGTGGTGGGGAACTGGAGCCTCATTCGTCAGTTGCAGACCCATCATCGCGATTTTCTGCTGCTGGGCCTGCCTGCGGAAGTGGACGAGATGGCGCCGGCCCGCAGCCAGGCCATCCACGCCCTGATTGCCCTCGGGGTCATGATAGTACTGATGGTGACGGATCCCGTGCCCAACGTCATTGCGGCGCTCATCGCCTGCCTGCTGATGGGCAAGTTCCGCTGCATCGATCTGGAGAGTGCCTACAAGTCCATCCACTGGCCGACCCTGATCCTCATCGTGGGCATGTTGCCCTTTGCCCTTGCATTGCAGCAGACCGGCGGGGTGGATCTCATCGTCGGCGCGCTCATCTCGGCGGTGGGGGAGATGGGCCCCAGGGTGATGCTGGCCAGCCTCTTCGCGCTCTGTGCCGTCATCGGGCTCTTCATCTCCAACACGGCGACGGCGGTGCTGATGGCGCCCATCGCGCTGGGGACGGCCCATCAGATGGGGGTATCGCCTTATCCCTTTGCCATGACCATCGCCATCGCCGCCTCGGCAGCCTTCATGACGCCAGTCTCGTCGCCGGTCAACACCCTGGTGCTGGGCCCGGGCAACTACAAGTTCATGGACTTCGTGCGCATTGGCGTGCCCTTCACCTTGCTGGTGATGGTGGTAAGCGTCATCGCCATCCCCTGGTTCTTCCCGTTCTGACGACAGCAAACGATATGGCGGCCTGCGGGCCGCCTTTTTATTGCCCGCAGTGCTCTGCGAGATGAAAAGGGCGGCATCACGCCGGAGCAGGGCATTGCGCTGTCGCAGAGGAGAGCACAAGGCTCAGCCGTTGATACATACGGGGCGTTGCAGGCGTGCGATGGCGTGGAGAGGGGAAGAAGAGCGGCAAACGCCGGATACAAAAAAACCAGCCTGAGCTGGTCTGTTTGGTACTGCTTTCGATGGTGCGGAAGGAGAGACTCGAACTCTCACGCCTAGGGCGCCAGAACCTAAATCTGGTGCGTCTACCAATTTCGCCACTTCCGCAAGAATAATGGTGGCTATGACGGGATTCGAACCTGTGACCCCCGCATTATGAGTGCGATGCTCTAACCAACTGAGCTACATAGCCGTCTTGTGCACGACTTGCGTCGAATACAAGCAAAAATGGCTGGGGCACTAGGATTCGAACCTAGGTATGGCGAGATCAAAACCCGCTGCCTTACCGCTTGGCGATGCCCCAACAGTGTTCTTTGCAATCGGATGATTGAAGGAACGTTTTTCAAACATGGTGGCTATGACGGGATTCGAACCTGTGACCCCCGCATTATGAGTGCGATGCTCTAACCAACTGAGCTACATAGCCT
>NZ_JAPCIS010000002.1:0-150430 GCF_027707425.1 Aeromonas sp. QDB63 | reverse complement strand
AGAATGGTGGCTATGACGGGATTCGAACCTGTGACCCCCGCATTATGAGTGCGATGCTCTAACCAACTGAGCTACATAGCCAACCGTGCTTCCAGTGAGTCGTTGCCTCGTCACTGTGCGGCCGGAATTATGCGTATCTGGCTCTGGGGCGTCAACCCTTTTTTTGTTTGAAAAAACGAATTTGGGTGCGTTTGGCGAGTTATTGGCCGCTGTCGTGCAAAAGCCCAACAATCTGGTTTTTTTTACGACATTCGCACCCAGATCGCGCCTCTGGCCAGATAAAAAAGAGGCCAGCAAATGCTGGCCTCTCATGGGGTTAGACGTTGAACAGGAAGTTCATGATATCGCCATCCTTGACGATGTAGTCTTTCCCTTCCGCGCGCATCTTGCCTGCTTCCTTGGCGCCTTGCTCACCCTTGTAGGTGATAAAGTCGTCGAAGGCGATGGTCTGGGCGCGAATAAAGCCTTTTTCGAAGTCGGTGTGGATCTTGCCCGCGGCCTGCGGGGCGGTGGCACCGACCGGAATGGTCCAGGCACGTACTTCCTTCACCCCGGCGGTGAAGTAGGTCTGCAGCTTGAGCAGCTCGTAACCGGAACGGATCACCCGGTTCAGGCCCGGCTCCTCAATCCCCAAATCAGCCATGAACTCGGCGCGATCCTCGTCGTCCAGCTCGGCGATGTCCGCCTCGATGGCGCAGCAGACCACGACCACGACGGCGTTCTCGGCGGCGGCGATCTCACGGACCTGATCCAGGTAGGGGTTGTTCTCGAAGCCATCTTCCGCCACGTTGGCGATGTACATGGTGGGCTTGAGGGTCAGGAAGTTGAGGTGGCTGACGGCGTCCAGTTCTTCCTTGTCCAGCTTCATGCCGCGGATCATCTGGCCGTTTTCCAGCGCCACCTTGATCTTCTCCAGCACTTCCACTTCCAGCTTGGCGTCCTTGTCGCCGCCCTTGGCACGCTTGGACTGGCGGTTGATGGCGCGCTCGCAGGCGTCCAGGTCGGAGAGGGCCAGCTCGGTGTTGATCACCTCGATGTCGTCGGCCGGGGAGACCTTGCCCGCCACGTGGACGATGTTCTCGTCTTCGAAGCAGCGCACCACGTGGCCGATGGCCTCGGTCTCGCGGATGTTGGCCAGGAACTGGTTGCCCAGGCCCTCGCCCTTGGAGGCACCGGCCACCAGGCCGGCGATGTCCACGAACTCCATGGTGGTCGGCACGACCCGCTGCGGGTTGATGATGGCCGCCAGCTGGTCGAGGCGGGGATCCGGCATGGGGACCACACCCGTGTTCGGCTCAATGGTGCAGAACGGGAAGTTGGCGGCTTCGATGCCGGCCTTGGTCAGCGCATTGAACAGGGTGGATTTGCCTACATTGGGCAGGCCCACGATACCGCATTTAAAACCCATGGATAGTTACCTTACGTGATGGATGCTGTGGGAGGGCCGCAGAACCTGTCCACGCTCTTGCTGCGAGGCTGTGATCAAGGCTCATGTGCTGCTCGGAATCCTCACGTATGACTATACGCTCCGGTTCCTGCGCTGCGCTTTACCTTGCTGACAACCTCTCGTTACAGAGCATGAACAGGTTCTTGGGCGACCCCGTCATATTGTTCGACCCTGACGCGTGTCAGGCATCTGTATTCAGACTTTCTCGGCCTTGAAGCTGTGCAGGCGATGCATGGCCTTGGTCATGTCCTGCTTGAACAGGATGTCGGTGGCGCGCAGGGACTCGTCCAGCGCGGCCTCGATCAGGCTCTGTTCGCTGCTGGGGGCCTTGGTCAGCACGAAGCCGGCCACCAGCTCCTTGGCGCCGGGATGACCTATCCCGAGACGCAGGCGGAAGAAGTTATTGTTGTTGCCCATCCTGGCGATGATGTCCTTGAGGCCGTTGTGGCCGCCGTGGCCGCCACCCTGCTTGAACTTGGCGATGCCGGGGGGCAGGTCCAGCTCGTCGTGGGCCACCAGGATCTCTTCCGGGGCTATCTGGTAGAAGCGCGCCAGCGCCGCCACCGCCTTGCCGGAGAGGTTCATGTAGGTGTTCGGGATGAGCAGCCGCACATCCTGCCCGTCCACCAGGATGCGGGCGGTATGGCCGAAGAACTTGGGCTCTTCGCGCAGGCTGACATTGTGCCAGCGGGCCAGTTGCTCCACATACCAGGCCCCCGCGTTGTGGCGGGTCTTGGCATATTCGGGGCCGGGATTACCGAGCCCGACAATCAGTTTGATTTGACTTGTCACGCTTGATGTCTTCACTCGCTACTTGCCATGAGCGGATGGCCCTGGGCAATGGGACGCAATATTCTAGCCGCCGACTGGCGAACACTCAACCAAAGTGCGGCAGCGGGGAGGATAACGGCCGTGCATGGCGGCCAGAACGGGCATCGCCCGGCCCTTGTCTGCCGTGCCAGCCGCCCTCATCGGCGCACCAGGGCGGGATCGAGCGGAAACAGAAAAACAAAAACCGCCATTCGGCGGTTTTTGTCACGACAGGGCCTATCAATGCTCGAACATGGCAGAGATGGACTCTTCGTTGCTGATGCGGCGAATCGCTTCGGCCAGCACGGAGGAGAGGGTCAGCTGCTTGACCTTGCCGACTGCCTTCATCTCCGGGGTGAGCGGGATGGAGTCGGTGATGATCAGCTCGTCGATGACCGAATTCTTGATGTTTTCAACGGCGGTGCCGGAGAAGACAGGGTGGGTCGCATAGGCGAACACGCGCTTGGCACCACGCTCTTTCAGCGCTTCGGCCGCCTTGCACAGGGTGCCACCGGTGTCGATCATGTCGTCGACGATGACGCAATCGCGACCGGCCACGTCGCCGATCAGGTGCATGACCTGGGAGACGTTCGGGCGGGGACGACGCTTGTCGATGATGGCGATGTCGGTGTCGTCCAGCAGCTTGGCGATGGCACGGGCACGGACCACGCCGCCGATGTCCGGTGACACGACCACGGGGGATTCGAGGTTCTTGGCCTTCATGTCTTCCAGCAGCACCGGGCTGCCGAACACGTTGTCGACGGGGACGTCGAAGAAGCCCTGGATCTGCTCGGCATGCAGGTCAACGGTCAGCACACGGTCCACACCCACGCTGGAGAGGAAGTCGGCGACGACCTTGGCGGTGATGGGCACACGGGCGGAGCGGACGCGGCGGTCCTGACGGGCATAACCAAAGTAGGGGATAACGGCAGTGATACGGCCAGCTGAAGCACGACGCAGTGCATCCACCATGACGATCAATTCCATCAAATTGTCGTTGGTCGGGGCACAGGTGGATTGAATGATGAAGATATCGCCACCGCGTACATTCTCGTTGATCTGTACGCTGATCTCGCCGTCGCTAAAGCGACCTACGGCAGCATTGCCGAGTTTGATAAACAGGCGATCTGCGATCTTCTGGGCTAGTTCCGGCGTTGCGTTACCAGCAAACAGCTTCATGTCAGGCACGGTTTGAAACCTCGGGGTTGCATCCAGTATGTGGGGAGTCTGATTTTAGACCCGTATCGTTTGGGGGCAAACGATTTAGCAAGATGACGGACAAGGTCTCTGGGCGATGTCGAGGATGGCGTCTCATCACCCGCAGGGTGGGTGGACGGGAATCCACCTTGAGCGCCATCGCGTCAGATTGGCCCAAGACACATCGACGAGGTCAACACCTCCCGATGCTGCCTCAACAAGGAGAGAGTTGGCTGGGGTACTAGGATTCGAACCTAGGAATGGCGAGATCAAAACCCGCTGCCTTACCGCTTGGCGATACCCCAATCACTCACTTGTTGCAAAGTGACGAAGAGTGGTGATATGTTCTCGCCCTTGGCGACAAACCCATCCCAGCCTTCCGGCACTCTTGCCAACACCTTCCGAGCAGCCATTTCGTCTTCAAATCGAGCAAAGACGCAGGCGCCAGTGCCCGTCATTCTTGACGGCGCGTATTCTAGCAACCAGCCGAGCGCATTGGCAACCTCGGGGTGGCGCTTTTTCACCAGCAGCTCGCAATCGTTTTTCCACTCTCCTGCCAGCAGATTGTCCAGGGTCATCTTGGGGGTGTTGCGGGGCAGGTCGGGATCCTGGAACACGGCGGCGGTGGCCACATGGCAATCCGGCTTGAGTACCAGGTACCAGGCATCCGGCACCTCGATCTGTTGCAACCGCTCCCCCACGCCTTCGGCGAAGGCGGCCTTACCCCGCACGAACACCGGCACGTCGGCGCCCAGCTGCACGCCGAGCTCGGCCAGCTCGTCTTCACTCAAGCCGGCTTGCCAGAGGTGGTTCAGGGCCACGAGGGTGGTGGCCGCGTCCGACGAGCCGCCCCCGATGCCACCGCCCATGGGCAGTACCTTCTCCAGCCGGATATGGGCTCCCTGCGGACTGGCCAACCGGCTCTGCAACAGTCGCGCAGCCCGGATGATGAGGTTCTGTTCATCGGGCACGCCGGGAATGGCCGGGCTCAAGGTGAGCTGGTCGCTGCCGGGGATCGGCTCGAATTCGAGCCAGTCGCCGTGGTTGAGGAAGATGAAGAGGGTCTGCAGTTCGTGGTAGCCATCGGGGCGGCGGCCGTTGACGTGCAGGAAGAGGTTGAGCTTGGCCGGGGCGGGCCAGCGGATCGGCGTCTGGTCGTGCATCATGGTGCCAGGGTCCACTCGTTGATCTGCAGCTTGAGACGGCTCTCCTGCCCGGTCATGGTGAGCAGGTGGGGTAGGCGATAGCCGTCCTGATCCCGATAGTCCCCGTAGACGATCTGCCACTGGCCGTCGCGCACGCTGGCGAGGCTAGCATCGGGGTTGAGCTCGAATTCGGCCTGCCCCGGCAATCCCTTGATCCACTCAGGCAGCCCGGCCACCGGAATGTGCCAGCCGGTGAGCTGATAGACCAGGGTTTCAGCATCCTGGCTCTGGTGCTGTTTTCCGTCGTTGTCGAGCAGAGTCACCTCGCCGCCGGTACGGGAGAGCTCCAGAATATGGGTGCCGATGAGGCTGGTGAGGTTGAGGCGATAGTCGTCGCCGTTTTGCTGCCAGTTGAGGCGGGCGCTGCCCTTCTGGCGGGCGGTGATGATGGCCATCTTGCCCGACAACTGCCAGTGTGTGAGGCGTTCGAGGCGGGCGCGCTCCTGCTGCCAGTTGACCTGATCCCGCTGGGGTTGGGTGGTGGTACAGCCCGCCAGCACCAGCAGGCAGGCGAGGGAGAAGATACGCAACAACAAGGTGGAGCTCCGCAGATGAGGTTTGCGACAGTATAAGGGGCGGCCGTATTGCTTTTAAAGACTTACCCTTTCTCGTACAATTGTCGGCCTCTACACCCTGTGCATGAAACGATCATCACCCACCCATGAGTCTGCTTGCCCTCGGAATCAACCACAACACCGCCAGTGTCGCCTTGCGGGAGCGGGTCGCCTTTGGCCCGGACCGCATCGATCGCGCCCTGCGTGAGCTGGTGGAGCAGCCTGGCGTCAGCGAGGCGGTGATCGTCTCCACCTGCAACCGCACCGAGCTCTATTGCAGCCTGGAGCAGGGGCAGGGGGAGCAGGTGCTGAACTGGTTGCAGCGGTTCCACGCGCTGGAGGCGAGCGAGGTGCTCTCCGCCATCTACCGGCACCAGGACGAGGAAGCGGTGCGACACCTGATGCGGGTGGCCTGCGGCCTCGACTCCCTGGTGCTCGGGGAGCCGCAGATCCTGGGGCAGATCAAGCAATCCTACGCCCACGCCCAGCAGGCGGATGCGGTGAAAGGATCCCTGGAGCGCCTGTTCCAGAAATCCTTCTCGGTGGCCAAACGGGTGCGCACTGACACCGAGATCGGCGCCAGCGCGGTGTCGGTGGCCTTCGCCGCCGTGAGCCTGGCCCGCCGTATCTTCTCCGATCTCTCCCAGACCAAGGTGCTGCTGGTGGGCGCCGGTGAAACCATCGAACTGGTGGCCCGCCACCTGCGCGAGCAGAGCGTGACCCGGATGATGGTGGCGAACCGGACCCTGCAACGGGCCCAGTTGCTGGCAGAGGAGTTCGGTGCCCAGGTAATGACCCTGGAGGAGATCCCGGACTACCTGCACGAGGCGGACATCGTCATCAGCTCCACGGCAAGCCCCCTGCCCATCATCGGCAAGGGCATGGTGGAGCGGGCGCTCAAGGCGCGTCGCTTCAAGCCCATGTTCCTGGTGGACATCGCCGTGCCCCGCGACATCGAAGCCGAGGTGGACGAGCTCTCCGATGCCTATCTCTACACGGTGGACGATCTGCAGGGCATCATCGAGCAGAACCTGGAGACCCGCAAGCGGGCGGCCGCCGAGGCGGAACTCATCGTGCAGGAAGAGCGCGACGAGTTCATGGGCTGGTATCGCAGCCAGCACTCGGTGGATCTCATTCGCGATTATCGCCATCAGTCACAGCAGGTCGCCGACGAAGAGTTGCAGCGGGCCCTGCTGGCCCTGCAACAGGGTGAAAATGCCGAGCAGGCGCTCAAGGCCATGGCCCATCGCCTCACCAACAAGCTGATCCACGCACCGACCCAGGCCCTGCGCCAGGCCGCCGCCCAGGGGGACAGCCACAAGCTGGCCCAACTGCGTCAGGTGCTGGGATTGTCACAAGAATCATAGTGTTGGGACGGCCCTTTGCCGTCCCGTCCTCCATCGAGAATCCAAGAGTCATGAACCCCTCATTGATCAGAAAGCTGGAAGGCCTCATCGAGCGCCATGAAGAAGTACAGGCCCTGCTCGGGGAGCCCGGGGTCGCCTCGGATCAGGACAGATACCGCGCCCTGACCCGGGAATACGCCCAGCTGGAAGATATCGTTCACGCCTTCCAGCGTTTCCGCCAGGCCGAAGAGAACCTCGACACCACCCGGCTGATGCTGGAGGAAGAGGATGCCGAGCTGCGGGAGATGGCGCAGGAGGAACTGCCGCTCGCCAAGGCGACCTTCGAGGAGCAGGAGCAGGCGCTTCAGGTGATGCTGTTGCCGCGCGACCCCAAGGATGACAACAACTGCTATCTGGAGATCCGTGCCGGTGCCGGTGGCGACGAAGCGGCCATTTTCGCGGGGGATCTGTTCCGCATGTACTCCCGCTACGCCGAGCGTCAGGGGTGGCGTGTCTCCATCGTCAGCTGCAATGACGGCGAACACGGTGGCTACAAGGAGGTGATCGCCAAGGTGGACGGTGAGCACGTCTACGGCCGCCTCAAGTTCGAGTCCGGCGGCCACCGGGTGCAGCGAGTCCCCGAGACCGAATCCCAGGGCCGGGTGCACACCTCCGCCTGTACCGTGGCCGTGCTGCCGGAAGTGCCGGAAGCCGAGCAGGTGGAGATCAACCCCTCCGAGCTGAAGATCGACACCTTCCGCGCCTCCGGTGCCGGCGGCCAGCACGTCAACAAGACCGACTCCGCCATCCGCATCACCCACCTGCCCACCGGGCTGGTGGTGGAGTGCCAGGACGAGCGCTCCCAGCACAAGAACCGCGCCAAGGCGATGTCGGTGCTCTCCGCTCGCCTGCAGGCGGCCGAGGACGAACGCCACCGCGCCGCCGAGCAGAGTACCCGCCGCAACCTGGTGGGCTCCGGGGATCGCTCCGAGCGCATCCGCACCTACAACTATCCCCAGGGGCGTCTCTCCGAGCACCGGATCAACCTCACCCTCTATCGTCTGGGCGAAATCCTGGAAGGGGATCTGGACTGCGTGATCACCCCCCTGGTGCAGGAGTATCAGGCGGATCAGCTCGCCTCCCTGGCCGAGAGCAACTGATGCAGAT
Organism: Aeromonas sp. QDB63; assembly: GCF_027707425.1. Classification (NCBI taxonomy): domain Bacteria; kingdom Pseudomonadati; phylum Pseudomonadota; class Gammaproteobacteria; order Aeromonadales; family Aeromonadaceae; genus Aeromonas; species Aeromonas sp. QDB63. The sequence continues at coordinate 142,704 of NZ_JAPCIS010000002.1, read as the reverse complement.
CCAGCAGGCCCGCGCCCACATCATGGCGACCCTGGCCTCCGGGGAATCCCCCCGTGCCGACGCCGATGCCCTGCTCTGTCATCTGCTGGATTGTCGGCGCAGCTATCTGATGACCTGGCCGGAGCACGAGCTCGATGCCGCCCAGCAGGCGACCCTGGCGGGCTGGCTTGCCCGTCGCCTCAATGGTGAGCCCATTGCCCACCTCATCGGCGAGCGGGAGTTCTGGTCGCTGCCGCTGAAAGTGAGCCCGGCCACCCTGATCCCGCGCCCTGATACCGAGGTGCTGGTGGAACAGGCGCTGGCCCGCCTGCCGGGCGGCCCCTGCGCCCTGCTGGATCTGGGCACGGGCACCGGTGCCATCGCCCTTGCGCTCAAGTCTGAGCGACCGGATGCCGATGTATGGGCGGTGGACAGGATGCCGGCCGCGGCCGCGCTGGCCCGCACCAACAGCGCCGCCCTGGGGTTGCCCATCGAGGTGCGCGACGGCAGCTGGTTTGCGCCGCTCTCGGATGCACCGCGCTTTGCGATGATCGTCTCCAACCCGCCTTACATCGACGGGACGGACCCCCATCTTCACGAGGGGGACGTGCGCTTCGAGCCGCGCTCCGCCCTGGTGGCGGAGGAGCAGGGGCTGGCGGATATCCGCCTCATCGTCACCCAGGCGCCCGCCCATCTGGTGCCAAGTGGCTGGCTGTTGCTGGAACACGGCTGGGATCAGGGGGAGGCGGTGCGTCAACTCCTGCTGCAACAAGGCTACGTCCAGGTGGAAACCGTGCGCGATTACGGCGATAACGAGCGGGTGACCCTGGGGCGCCTGGCTCAGTGATATGACGGGCGGGCCCGGTCTGCCCCTGTTCAAGGAAATCTTATGTATGTTGTTCTCAAGCATCTGCACCTCACCCTGATTGCCGGGGCCGTGCTGATGTTTATCCTGCGCTTTTACTGGTTGCAGACCGGCTCCGCGCTGGCAGGGGGCGCCCGCACCCTCAAGATCAGCGGCTGGCTCAACGGCCTGGTGGTGCTCTCCGGTGTGCTGCTCTGCATGGTACTGGGTCTCAACCCCCTCAACAACGCCATTCCCTGGCTGGCCGAGAAGCTGACGTCCATCCTGGTGGTGGCGTTTCTGGCCATGATGGCGCTGCGCCTGGCCCGTAGCAACGGCATCCGCTGGTTTGCCTTCCTGGGTGCACTGGGGTGGATCTTCTTTATCGCCAAGCTTGCGGTGCAAAAGCAGGCCAGCCTGTTCGGCTAGGAAGGATGACGATGATACGTGTGGATGAGTGGACCGACTTCGAGGCTCACGATCTGGCCGAGCTGGCGCTGTCGGTGAGCGACGAGATCCGGGGCCATGGCGGCACGGGAGAGGCCGAGCTTGCCCTCCTCGATGCCTGGCTGGACGAGACGATTGCCGAGGGAGACTGCGACGAGGTGCGCCGTCAGCTGTTGCAGGGTTTCTACCAGACCCTGGGCTTTCGTGGCGACTGGCAGGATTACTTCTCGTCCGCCAACTGCGATCTGGACCAGGTGCTGGCAAGGCGCAAGGGGATCCCGGTCAGTCTCGGCATCCTCCTCATCCAGCTGGGTCGCAAGATAGGGCTGGATGTGGAGGGGATCTGCTTCCCCGGCCATTTCCTCCTGAGTTTTGCCGGTCTGGACGGGGAGGTCTATGTGGACCCCTTCAACGGTGATGAACTGAGCCGGCACCGCATCGAACTGCTGCTGCGCGGTGCCCTCGGCAACCTGGCGAGTCTGAGCGATGATCATCTGCAGCCATCGGGGCAGTGGGAGATCATCGAGCGCTTGCTCAATGTCAGCAAGGGCGCCCTGCTGCGCGAGGAGCGCATGACGGAGGCGTTGCGCTGCAGCGAGCTGCTGCTGCGCATGAAGCCCGGCGATCCGCTGGAGACGCGGGATCGGGGCTTCATCTATGAGCAACTCGATTGCCCGCGCTTTGCCGCCGACGATTTCGAATACTTTATTGAACAATGCCCTGATGATCCCGTGGCCGATGTGCTGAAAACCCAGCTGGCCACCCTGGACCTCAGTCCCAAGCCCCTCCATTAAGGATCCCTGAGATGGAACAGAAGAATATCAAGGTCAACCAGATCGACGTCGCCAACGACAAACCTTTCGTGCTGTTCGGCGGCATGAACGTGCTGGAATCCCGCGACATGGCGATGGCGGTGTGCGAGAAGTACGTGGAAGTGACCAGCAAGCTCGGCATCCCGTTCGTGTTCAAGGCGAGCTGGGACAAGGCCAACCGCTCCTCCATCCACTCCTATCGCGGCCCGGGTCTGGAAGAGGGGATGAAGATCTTCCAGGAGCTGAAAGCGACCTTCGGCATGCCGGTGATCTCCGATCTGCATGAGCCCCATCAGGCCAAACCGGTCGCCGAGGTGGTCGACGTCATCCAGCTGCCCGCCTTCCTGGCGCGCCAGACCGATCTGGTAGAGGCCATGGCCCGCACCGGCAACGTCATCAACATCAAGAAGCCGCAATTCTTGAGCCCAAGCCAGATGAAGAACATCACCGACAAGTTCGAGGAGTGTGGCAACGATCGCCTGATCCTCTGCGAGCGCGGTGCCAACTTCGGCTATGACAACCTGGTGGTGGACATGCTGGGTCTGGGCGTCATGAAGAAGAGCACCGGCGGCTATCCGGTCATCTTTGACGTCACCCACTCCCTGCAGTGCCGTGATCCCCTGGGAGCGGCCTCCGGCGGTCGCCGCGAGCAGGTGACCGAGCTGGCTCGTGCCGGCATGGCGGTGGGCCTGGCCGGTCTCTTTATCGAATCCCACCCGGATCCGAAAATTGCCCGCTGCGACGGCCCGAGCGCCTTGCCGCTGGAGAAGCTGGAAGGCTTCCTCAAGCAGATGAAGGCCATCGACGATCTCGTCAAGGGCTTCGAGCCCCTCGATACCTCCGCCTGATCGCGATTTCTACTATCAAAAATGCCCCGCCATGCGGGGCATTTTTATTTCCGTCATTTTCATTTGGTGCTCTTCGGCGTCCATTGCGACCATGTTTCCGTGGTGTTAATGATGTTAAGTATATTGTGTGGTTGATGTCTCTTATTTGCTTCTTATGACATGCAAAAGTAGCGACCGTCAGGATGGCAAAAAGGTATGAAGCGGGTGAGATAACCCTATTTCTCGCCGCAGACTGCTGCATGCGTTATTTGCTGTCAGTGGAGTCACACTTATTAACAGGACGTTGAGCATGCACAAGAAAATTGTCAGTAGCCTCTATTTTCAGGTGATATTGGCAATCACCATCGGAATATGTCTGGGACATGTCTATCCGAGTCTGGGCGCAGATATGAAACCCCTTGGTGATGGCTTCGTTAAATTAATCAAGATGATCATCGCCCCCGTCATTTTCTGTACCGTGGTCACCGGCATTGCCGGCATGGAAAGCATGAAGGCGGTGGGCAAAACCGGTGCCATTGCGCTGATCTATTTTGAAGTGGTGAGCACCCTGGCCCTGATCATCGGTCTGTGCGTGGTCAACGTGCTGCATCCCGGGGCCGGTATGAATGTGGATCCCTCCTCACTCGACGCCAGCGCCATCTCCGTCTATGCGGATCAGGCCCAGTCCCAGGGGATAATTCCCTTCCTGCTGGATGTGATACCGGCCAGCGTCATCGGTGCCTTTGCCGGCGGCAATATACTCCAGGTGTTGCTGTTTGCCGTCCTGTTCGGATTTTCCCTGCATCATATCGGGGAGAAGGGAAAACCCATCTTCAATATCATCGATGGTTTCTCCCAGGTTATTTTCGGCATCATCAACATGATCATGAAACTGGCGCCGATCGGGGCATTTGGTGCCATGGCATTTACCATAGGGAAATACGGTATTGGTTCTTTGGTGCAGCTGGGGCAATTAATTGCTAAATAACTGATCCCAATAGTGCTACACCTTCGCTGTACCATAGCCATTCCCCGGGAAAGGAGACACGGTATCCATGAAGTGTTTCACTTGGGCCAGCAGGCTGGCCATTCCTCTGCATTGATGATTGCGCGTGATGGTTTCATGTAACTTGTGCCACAGCCGTTCGATGTGATTAACCCAAGGGCTGTAAACTGGCTGGAACACCAGGCAGAACTTGGGGTTCTTCTTCAACCATCGCTCGGTCTGTTTGCTTTTGTGAATGATGTAGTTATCGAGGATCAGTGTGATGGTTTTGGCTCGTCGGTAGTGGCGACGCAGCTTTTCCAGCATGGCGATAAACAGGGATGAGTTTTTCTTTATCCCGCTGACGTAAAGTACTCTTCCATTGCCTGCATGGAGAACGCCTGCCAGGTAATGTTTGGCGTTCTTTCCAGGTGTGACAACCCGCTTTTGCTGCGCTCTGAACATCCAGTCGGCCCCTAATTTGGGATTAAGGTCTATATCGACTTCATCCTCATAAAACACCGGATTATCTGCATCACAGCGGGCCAGTGCCGCGTCGATATTAGCCATTTTCTCCTGATAGGCAGGGTCTTTTATCCGCAAGGTCGGCACGGGCCTTCGCCAGACAATGCCCATATGCGGTAACCATCGGCGGAGCGTGGAGGCTGCCATATTGAGCCCCATTAACCGATTGATTTTGATAGCCAATAGTTCGGTACACCAACGGCTGCGCTGATAACCAAAATCTTGCGGAGAAAACTGCATGAGCAGCACCAGTAAGGTGACAATCTTGGCGACAGGTAAGATCGGGGCACGGCCAGCCGGTAAGGCTTCTAACGCCCCCACACCTTCATCCCGATACCACCGAAGCCAACGGCCGATGGTCGAGCGAGCAGCGCCGGTAAGGTGATGAACATCAGTGATCGTGCGTCCTTCATGTAACAGCAAGATGGCCATCAAGCGACGAGCATGCCCTTTATCACGCGTGGCATGGATGATTTTGTGAATGCGGCGCCGTTGTGGTCGTGGCAGGGGTGGTAGGATAGGCATCAACTCAGTCCTTTTGGTGTGGCTTGTTTTGTTTCGCGCCTAATGAGATCGCACAAACTGGACTGAGTTCCCTTCTTCCTGTGATCTACTATTCGGAACAGCTATTTAGCTTCTATCTGACCTGCCTGCTGTTTATTTTCCTGGTGCTCGGCAGTATCGCCAAAGCCAATGGCTTCAGCATTGTGCGCTTTATTGCCTATATCCGGGAAGAGCTGTTGATCGTGCTCGGAACATCCTCGTCGGAATCCGTATTGCCGCGCATGCTGGTGAAAATGGAGGCGCTGGGCTGCAAGAAATCGGTGGTGGGTCTGGTGATCCCGACCGGTTACTCATTCAACCTGGACGGCACCTCCATCTATCTGACCATGGCAGCCGTCTTCATCGCCCAGGCGACCAACACCCCGCTGGACCTGTTCCATCAGCTCACCCTGCTGGTGGTGCTGCTTATCTCCTCCAAGGGGGCGGCCGGAGTCACGGGGAGTGGCTTCATCGTGCTGGCAGCCACCATCTCGGCGGTAGGGCATCTGCCGCTAGCCGGGCTGGCGCTGATCCTCGGGATTGATCGCTTCATGTCGGAGGCGCGCGCCCTGACCAACCTCATCGGCAACGGGGTGGCGACCCTGGTGGTGGCCCGTTACTGCGATCAGCTCGACGAGGCCACCATGCAGGACGCCCTGGCGAAACCCGTGGTGGCAAGGCCGGTGGACCTGCGAAGCTGAACCAGGTTCCGGCGGTGATCATCACCCATGAAAAAACGGCCCGAGGGGGCCGTTTTTTTATCTCTTTACGCAGGGTGCCTTACAGGCTCTGGGTGAAGGTGCGGGTGACCACGTCACGCTGCTGCTCCGGGGTCAGGGCGTTGAAACGCACGGCGTAACCGGAGACGCGGATGGTGAGCTGCGGGTATTTTTCCGGGTTGGCGATGGCGTCTTCCAGGGTTTCGCGGCGCAGTACGTTGACGTTCAGGTGCTGCCCCCCTTCGACCACAGGCTCTTGCTGAACCGGCAGTTCACGGTATTCGAATTGACCCAGGTCGGAGAGGCTGACTTCCTGATCGGCGGCAAAGCTGTCGCCCTTGGCGCAGATGCAGCGAGCCTGTTGTTTATCTTCGTCCAGCAGCCAGAAAGAGTTCAGCAGAGCGGCGTTGGCGGACTGGGTGATTTGGATGCCCTTGATCATGGTATGACTCCTCATAGGAAAGCGAATTCAACGGTAAGCACATTACCCTGATGTTTTTAAACCACCTCTTGGAAGGAATGATTTAACGGGGCCTTGCCTTACACCTTTACTTCGTTGGGGCCATATATACCACGACGGTAATATTACGAAAATTGATCCAAATCAATAAAACCCCATTTTACGTGCATTGAAAGGGATTAAATCATTGAGTTGAATCAAAAACAGATCATTTTTCTGTTTTTGTAAGATATATGAATTATGCATTTTTTATTATTCATATCTAGTAATTTAACTACACCTTTAGGGTTTATTTCTGGCGTCAGCGAAAACCGGCCTGCCCAGAGGCCTGTCCGAAGGACGTCCTGTTATTCCTGTGTCGACGCAGTACCGGTCATTGCCCGTGAACGCCGCCGCCACTTCCCAGGCTGGCAAGGCTGAGCCTGACCTCCATGCGGTTGCGTCTTGGGGGCGAGGACCCTATCCTGAGCCCCTTGCTCTATTGACCGAGGAGATAGCGGTGCCAAGCTGGACAGAAGGCGGGGAGTGGGGAGAGGGAGAGGCTGGCATGCCAGCCAGGATGGAAGGAGTGGATTCGCAACGAGAGGAGACGGGTGTGCTGACCTGGAAAGATGTGATTGGTTCGGAGAAAGAGCAGGCGTATTTCATGGACACCCTGGCCACCGTCAGGGCCGAGCGGGAGGCGGGCAAGGTGATCTATCCCCCGGCGACCGAGGTATTCAATGCCTTCAAACTGACCGAGCTGGATGACGTCAAGGTGGTGATTCTGGGGCAGGATCCCTATCACGGCCCGGACCAGGCGCACGGCCTCTGTTTCTCCGTCTTGCCCGGAGTGCGCACGCCGCCGTCCCTCGTCAACATCTACAAGGAGATGCAGCGGGATCTGCCGGGTTTTGTCACACCCAATCACGGCTTCCTGGAATCCTGGGCCAGACAGGGAGTGCTACTGCTCAATACGGTGCTGACGGTACAGGCGGGCATGGCGCACTCTCACGCCCACCTGGGGTGGGAGACCTTTACCGATCGAGTCATCGAGCGGATCAATGCCCATTGCCAGGGAGTCGTCTTCCTGCTGTGGGGCGCTCATGCCCAGAAGAAAGGGCGCTTCATCGACCGGTCGCGCCACCATGTGCTGAGCGCCCCCCATCCCAGCCCGCTCTCTGCCCATCGCGGTTTCATCGGTTGCGGCCACTTCTCCGAGGCCAATCGCCTGCTGGTCCAGCAAGGACGCAGTCCCATCGACTGGCTCTCGGTCTGCGCCGATCCGGCGGCCTGACGCCTTGAATGCACAGGGGAAATGGTCTCCCCTGTGCCCCCTGCGGTGAGAGGCTGGTGCAGCCGCTGTCTGCATCCGACTTGATTGAGTGCAAAGTTCAGGCAATAAATGACCGTATACTCGAGACAGACGTTTTCTCATTTCAGTGCAAGGAGTGCCCATGTTATCCAGTCTGCATAAGGACCACCTCAACATCACCCGGTTGCTGACGTTGCTCAAGCAAAAGCTGGCGGCCATTCGCAATGAGCAGCCGGTGAGCTACTTCCTGCTGCGGGATGTGGTGGATTATCTGCGCGAGGTATCCGACAAGTACCACCACCCGAAGGAAGACATGATTTATGACTACTACCTGAAATACAGGGTGGTGGAGGGGGAGGTGGCCAACCGGCTGCACGAGGAGCACGCCCGTCTGCTGGATGCAGGGACCGAGCTCAAGGAGATGGTGGAGATGATCCTGATGGATGCGGTCATCCCGCTGGATCAGTTCGTGGCCCGTCTGGAGCAGTTCATCGAGCAGCAGGAGGCGCACATGAACTATGAGGAAGGGGTCATCTTCCCCCATCTGCGCGACTCCCTGACCGAGGATGACTGGCGTCATCTCGAACAGCTCTGGCAGAACCGGGCCATCAATGATCCCCTGTTCGGGGCGGAGGTGAGCCAGCATTTCCAGGCGCTGGCCAAACAGCTCTCGCTGCCTGCAGCCTGACAGTAGGTTCACCCATAAAAACAGCGCCCCGGTCAATCCGGGGCGCTGTTTTTATGGCTCCAATCGCTGGAGTGAAACATGGGCGACGTGGGCGTATCAGAGCTCCAGGTCGTCCGATCCTTCATAGGCGATGTCGATGGCCTGCAGCTCCTTTTGCAGGCGGTGCTTGTCTTTAAGCGCCTCAATCTCACGCCATTTGCGTTTTTTTCCCGTTGTCCCGCGGCTACGTGAACCCAGCTCAACGACCTCGTCAAAATCGAAGTTGAACATGTCCATGGCTCCCTCCTTGGTTTTATGGTTTTCACCATCCGTATAACACGACGCCTTTGAAAATAAAACGTTTTTATGACGAAGTTGTGACAACCGGAAACAGGCACAAAAAAACCGGGCTGCCCTTTCGGGAGCCCGGTTTTTGCGGCGCCACTTCGCTCTGTGAGAGCCGTGTGGCGAGCGGCCTTACAGGTGGCTTGCCAGCATGGTTTCCAGCTTGCCCTGGTCGATGGCGAACAGGCGGATGCCTTCCCCCAGTTTCTCGACGGCCATGGCGTCCTGGTTCAGCTCCCAGCGGAATTCGGCTTCGGTCATCGGGGCCGGTTTGGCTGTGCGCTCGCCGGTGTAGTCCAGCTTGCGCACCACGGTGCCTTCGGCCTTGCTCAGCTCTTCCAGCAAAGCGGGGCCAATGGTCAGGCGGTCGCAGCCGGCCAGTTCCAGGATTTCGCCGGTGTTGCGGAAGCTCGCGCCCATGACCACGGTCGGGTAGTCGTGCTGCTTGTAGTAGTTGTAGATGGCGGTGACGGAGACCACGCCCGGATCTTCACTGGCGGTGTAGTCACGGCCGTTCTTGGCCTTGTACCAGTCGAGGATGCGACCGACGAAGGGGGAGATGAGGAAGGCGCCGGCTTCGGCACAGGCACGGGCCTGGGCGAAGGAGAACAGCAGGGTCAGGTTGCACTGGATACCCTCTTTCTCCAGCACCTCGGCGGCACGGATCCCTTCCCAGGTGGAGGCCAGCTTGATCAGGATGCGATCATTGCTGATGCCGGCTTCGTTGTAGAGGCGGATCAGCTTGCGGGCCTTGGCGATGCTGGCGTCGGTGTCGAAGGAGAGGCGGGCGTCCACTTCGGTGGAGATGCGGCCCGGGACGATTTTCAGCACTTCGAGGCCGATGTTGACCGCCAGCTTGTCGCCTGCGTCGATGATTTGCTGTGCCTTGTCCTGGCTCTGGGATTTGGCCCAGGCAATGGCGTCCTGGATCAGGGCTGCGTACTCGGGGATCTCGGAGGCCTTGAGTACCAGAGAGGGGTTGGTGGTGGCATCGATGGGCTGGTAGCGCTTGATGGCTTCGATGTCGCCGGTATCGGCAACCACTGTGGTCAGGGCTTTCAGCTGGGTCAATTTATCGGCCATGGCAAATATCATCTCTTTATGAGGGAGCAATCCCAGGGTGGTGGGCATGAGACGGCAGTTCTGAAATTAAATTACAAGATCCCGGCGGCTCAGGCTCAGAAAGGGGCGATGGGCAGGCCCCATCGTCATTGCCTGCCTAATTAATACGGATGTGGCGCATCCTGCAATAGGGGGGCTTGTATGCGAATCAGCCAGGTGGTGAAAGCGGTACCGGCTGTCGAGTGAAAGTGTTTGATAAAAAACGAGTTTTATTCATGGTGTGGCGGCTGGCTCCGACATAGAAAAGCGCAATTATTTTGGTGGATTCATGAATTTGTGCGGGAGGTCACATAAATAGTTCTGTCAGCTACTTGAAATTTAATTACGTGTAAAACGTTTTGCGTTACAACCCCTTGCCGATGAGGCATGAGAGGCAAACGCTTGTCTCCCTGATGTCGTTTCACTCAGCGGTTTTTACCCCCATGGGATGAGTTGTAAAATGGTTCTCTATTGGCTCCAATTTGTGAGGGGCTGGGTTGCACATCAATTTTTGTTGATTTATTGCGTGCTAAATGAAGCTTTTTTGCATCAAATTGCTCGTTTTTTGTCTCCCCAGTGAGCCCTGTCACTATTCTGAATTCCCTCGCTATGCTAGATTCCGCCCCTTCGGCGCAATGCTGGTTCGGAAATTGACAGAGAGCGGTCAGCGCAGACTGGCCATGGATGTGATAACAACGAGAGAATTATGGACACCTTGATTGCAATGATTAACGACCTGATGTGGGGAGCCGTGCTCATTTACCTGCTGATCGGGGTCGGTATCTTCTTTACCTTCCGCCTGGGCTTTATCCAGATCCGCCACTTCGGCCACATGTTCTCGGTCCTGCGCAACAGTCGCAAATCCGACAGCGCCGGCATCTCCTCCTTCCAGGCTTTGTGTACCAGCCTGGCGGCCCGTGTCGGGACGGGCAATCTGGCCGGTGTGGCCGTCGCCATCTATCTGGGTGGCCCTGGCGCCGTCTTCTGGATGTGGCTGATCGCCTTCATCGGCATGGCCACCGCCTTCGTGGAGAGCACCCTGGCCCAGCTCTACAAGGTCAAGGATGAGGATGGCAACTACCGCGGCGGCCCCGCCTACTACATGGAGCGCGGCCTCGGCATGCGCTGGATGGGAGTGGTCTTCTCCCTCTGCCTGCTGCTGGCCTTCGGTCTGGTGTTCAACGCGGTGCAGGCCAACTCCATCAGCTTGGCCATGAACGTCGCCTTCGGCATCCCTGACTGGGTGAGCGGTCTGGCCCTGGTGGTGCTCTCCGGTCTCATCATCTTCGGCGGCATTCGCGGCATCGCCCGCTTTGCCGAGCTGGTGGTGCCCTTCATGGCGATCGCCTATATCCTGATGGCGCTGTTCGTGGTGTTCATGAACATCAGCGAGCTGCCGGGTATCTTCGCCCTCATCATCAAGTCTGCGTTCGGCATCGAGCAGGCAGGTTCCGGCGCCATGGGCTATGCCATCTCCCAGGCGATGATCAACGGCATCAAGCGCGGCCTCTTCTCCAACGAGGCGGGCATGGGCTCTGCTCCCAACGCTGCCGCCACCGCCACCCCCTATCCGCCGCACCCGGCCTCCCAGGGTTATGTGCAGATGCTGGGGGTCTTCCTCGATACCATCGTCATCTGTACCTGTACTGCCGCCATCATCCTGATGTCCGGCCAGTTCGAGCCGGGTTCCGGCGTGACCGGTGTCGAGCTGACCCAGCGCGCGCTCTCCTCCCAAGTGGGCGGCGGTGGCAACATCTTCATCGCAGCGGCCATCTTCTTCTTCGCCTTCACCTCCATCGTGGCGAACTACTCCTATGCGGAGACCAACCTGGTGTTCCTCGAGCACAACCACAAGGGTGGCCTGATGCTGTTCCGGATGTTCGTGCTGGGCATGGTGATGTTCGGCTCCGTGGGCGAACTGCCGACCGTGTGGGCTCTGGCGGATGTCTCCATGGGGCTGATGGCCATCGTCAACCTGGTGGCCATCCTGCTGCTCTCCGGCGTCGCCATCAAGCTGGCCAAGGACTACAACGACCAGCTCAAGGTGGGCCGCGTGCCGACCTTCGATGCCAACAAATACCCCGAGCTGCGCAGCCAGCTGGAAGAGGGGATCTGGGACAACCCGGGCAAGAAATAAGCCTGCGTTGCAAGGTGATTGAAGGGGAGCCATGGCTCCCCTTTTTCATGGGTAAAAAGAGGGAGCGGCTTCACACTGACTTCACAGAGCCTCATCGGCAGCACACCTCGCGGGACTATGCTGGGTTCATCACTCGCCGCCATGGCGATACCTTGCTAACGACAGTCAGGAGACATGCAATGCAACAACGACAATCCATCCTGTGGGGCGCTCTGGCCACCCTGATGTGGGCCGGTCTGGCTCATGCCGGTGACAAGGCGGCGACCGATCCCCTGCGCCCCGTGGTGGATGCCAGCATCCGGCCGCTGCTCAAGGAGCACAGGATCCCGGGCATGGCGGTGGCCGTGCTCAAGGATGGCAAGGCCCACTATTTCAACTACGGTGTGGCCGATCGGGAGCGCGCGGTCGGTGTCAGCGAGCAGACCCTGTTCGAGATAGGCTCCGTGAGCAAGACCCTGACCGCGACGCTGGGGGCCTACGCCGTGGTGCAGGGGAGCTTCGAGCTCGATGACAAGGCGAGTCTGTTCGCCCCCTGGCTCAAGGGATCCGCCTTTGACAACATCACCATGGGGGAGCTGGCTACCTACAGCGCGGGCGGCTTGCCGCTGCAATTCCCCGAGGAGGTGGATTCGCTCGAGAAGATGCAGGCCTACTACCGCCAGTGGACCCCAGCCTACTCGCCGGGTTCCCATCGCCAGTACGCCAACCCCAGCATCGGGCTCTTTGGCTATCTGGCGGCGAGCAGCATGAAGCAGCCGTTCGATCGCCTGATGGAGCAGACGATCCTGCCGGGGCTTGGCCTGTACCATACCTACCTCAATGTGCCCGAGCAGGCCATGGGGCACTACGCCTACGGCTACTCGAAGGAGGACAAGCCCATCCGCGTCACTCCCGGCATGCTGGCGGACGAGGCCTACGGCATCAAGACCAGCTCGGCGGATCTGCTGCGCTTTGTGAAGGCCAACATCAGCGGGGTGGATAATGCGGCCATGCAGCAGGCCATCGATCTGACTCACCAGGGCCAGTATGCGGTGGGGGAGATGACCCAGGGACTGGGCTGGGAGCGTTACCCCTATCCCGTCAGCGAGCAGACGCTGCTGGTGGGCAACTCCCCGGCGATGATTTACAATGCCAACCCGGCGGCGCCCGCGCCCGCTGCAACAGGGCACCCTGTGCTCTTCAACAAGACCGGCTCGACCAACGGCTTCGGGGCCTATGTGGCCTTCGTGCCGGCCAAAGGGATCGGCGTCGTCATGCTGGCCAATCGCAACTACCCCAACGAGGCGCGCATCAAGGCGGCCCACGCCATCTTGACGCAACTGGCCAGGTAATGGAGCGCCTTCGCTGAGCCTTGAGGGCACGCCGCATCGCCGCGTGCCCGTTACCTCGGACCCGACCCCTCAAGGGCGACCTGGCAGGGGGCGGGTCGATGAGCATGCCAGTCCGGGCCTCTCCTGCGGGAGATGTCCGGATTGGCATCCACCGAGTGCCATCTCGTCACTAGGCCCCGGCAGGCCGCCCGCTCTATAGTGCCCGGCATCTTCCTCTGCTTTTGCAGGATTGAGTTGTCAATCTCGCTGACAGCGCACCTGTGATGGTGAAACCTGCTGCTATGGAGCCTTCATGGGTATGTTTCTGCTGTGTACTTTTCTGATGATCATCCTCTATCCCCTCGGGATCGATCTCTATCTGGTGGCCGTGCCCCGCATTGCGCAAACCCTGCAGGGGAGCGAGGCGCAGATCCACACCGCTTTTTCCATCTATCTGCTGGGCATGGCGGCTACCGTGCTGCCGGGGGGCATGCTGGCGGATCGGCATGGCAGGCGCCCCGTGGTGCTGGGGGGCGCCCTCATCTTCGTGGTCGCCTCCCTGGTGGCGGCGGAGGCGACCGGCATCGCCCAGTTTTATCTGGGGCGTTTCTGGCAAGGGGTGGGCGCTGGAGCGCTCTACATCATGACCTTCACCGTGCTGCGGGATGTGCTGAGCCAGGCGCGCCTCGCGATGGCTCTCTCCCTCATCAACGGCGTGATCTGCGTCATTCCGGTGCTGGCTCCCGTACTCGGTTATCTCATCCTGTCGCACTTCGAGTGGCGCGGCATCTTCGTGGGCATGGCGCTGGTGGCCGCCATCAGTGCCCTGGTCAACCTGCGACTGCTCAAGGAGACCCGCCCCGCCCGCCAGCCTGCGGGGGTATCGCCGCTGGCCCTGCTGGGCACGGCCCCCTTCATGCAGCGCGCCTTGCTGACCAGCGCCAGCGTGACCGCCATCCTGGTCTATGTGAGCGTCTCGCCCCTCGTCCTGATGACCACGTTCGGCCTGCCTCCCGAGCAGTACACCCGGCTGATGATGGCGATGGCCGGGGTGAGCATGTCCGCTTCCTTCCTGACCCCCTTGCTGCTGCGCTGGCTCGGCAAGGCAAGGGTGCTGGCGCTCTCCCATCTCGCCTACCTGCTGGCCTTGCTCGCCCTGTTGTGCAGCAGCGGGCCCGAAGGCGGCCTGTCCTGGCTGCTGGCGGGGTGTGCCCTGGTCTGCATCGGGTTTTCCTGCGGGTTCGGGGTGGCGATGGGGGAGGCGCTGGATGTGTGCGGGGATCAGGTGGCATCGGCCAGTGCCCTGCTCTGCATCATGCAGATAGGGTTGTCCGGGCTCTTCATCTGGGGGATGGGCCATCTGGGGATGCCTGCGCTCTGGATGCTGATCCTGGCACTCCTGCTGGCGCTGCTCGGTTACTTGGTGGTGAAGGTGCTGCTACCATGGCGTGCGGTACGGCGAGTCCGGGCTCGGGGATAGGAGAGAAGTGATGCGCAATCTGGGTGAACTCGATTTGAACCTGCTGGTGGTCTTCAGGCACCTGATGCAGGAGCGCAGCGTGGCGGGGGCGGCCAAGAAGCTGTGTGTCACCCCGTCGGCGGTGAGCAAGGCGCTCGGCAAGCTGCGGGACTGGTTCGGGGACCCCCTCTTCGTGCGCGTGCACCAGGGCTTGCAGCCGACCAACCTCTCCCTGACCCTGGCAGAGGAGCTCAAGACCTGGTTCCAGCTCACCGAGAGCATCAGCACCCTCAACAGCGAGGCGATCCCCGAGGGGGCCCGCTTCAGTCTGGTGATGGAGTCCCCCTTTGGCATCAGCTTCCTGAGCGAGCTGCCCACGACCATCTACCAGAAGTACCCTCACTCCGTGGTCAGGATGCTGGGCTGGGATCACCACTCTCTCAACGACATCGTCAACGGGGAGGCGGATCTCGGCTTCTGTGCCCGGGAGACCCACGGCCGCTCCCATGCCAGGGTCAACCGGCTGCCCTATTACATCGATCACGAGGTGCTGTTCTGCGATCGTCCCGTGGTGTTCCTGCGCAAGGATCACCCCTTGCTCGGGCAGACGTGGTCGCTGACCCGCTTTCTGGCCTGCCCCCAGGTGAGCGTGGTGTGGGAGGCCAGCGACAGCTGGGCACTGGATGATCTGCTGGAGGACGAAGGCCACAGGCGGCAGGTGCCCATCATGGTGGCGAGCTTCGAGCAGGCGCTGCACATCGCCACCAAAAAGAGCCACGAGCTGATCGCCGTGGTGCCCTCATATTGCGCGGACTATGCCGCCAGACACCACCCCGACCTCATCCCCATGCCGTTGCCGCTGGAAGAGTCCCTCTATGCCCAGCTGGAGATCGCCTTCATCCTGCTGTGGCACAAGCGCCACAATCAGGATGCCAAGGTGATGTGGTTGCGGGGGGAGATCCGGCGGCTCTATGGCCTGGCCGCAGCGGGGATGACGCGTTTTGCCTGGAGCGAGCCCATGGGGAGCGGGGCGGTGAAAGAGAAGCAAGGGGGAGGAGGCTCCCCGGTTTAGTCGTACTGCTCTTCCATCCAGGCTTCGACGATGAGCTGGGCGGAGACGCCGTCCACGCTCCCCTTGTCCAGCGCCTTGTAGCCGCCACGTTCAAACAGGCGGGCGCGGGCATCCGTGGTGGTGAGCCGCTCGTCCTTGAACTCCACCGGCTTGCCGAAGCGACCGTGCAGGCGATTACCGAACTTGCGAGCCCGCACCGTGATCTCCTGGTCCGTGCCATCCATGTTGAGCGGCAGACCGACGATCAGCAGATCCGGTTGCCACTCCTTGATCAGCTTCTCTATCTCGTCCCAGTTGGGGATGCCGTCGTTGGCCTTGAGGGAGCGAAGGGGGCGGGCGCTGCCCGTGAGCTCCTGGCCGATGGCGACGCCGATGCTCTTGGTGCCGTAGTCAAAGCCCATGATGCTGCGTGATGACATGGGGTCTCCTCGAAATGGATGGATAAATGAAGGGGAAAGCCCCCTCCCTGTCTCCCCCTGCTCGTGAGGGGGGGGCCGGGGTGTCAGCTATGGCCCACCTGGCTGGAGAGGTGCAGGGGGTTGACCCCAATGCTCGCGGCGGCTTGCTGCCAGCGCAGGTGGATGGGGGTATCGAAGACCAGCTTGGGATTGGGGGGGATCACCAGCCAGGCGCCATCCACCAGCTCCTGCTCGAGCTGGCCTGCACTCCAGCCGGCGTAACCGAGCGCCACCAGCCAGTGGTCCGGCGCCTCGTCGGTGCCCAGGGTCTCCAGGATGTCCTTGGAGGTGGTGACCATCATCTCGTCGCTCACCTGCAGGGTGGAGTTGAAGCCCGGGCGGAAGCTGTGCAGCACGAAGCCGCGATCCCCGTGCACCGGGCCCCCCTGCAACACCGGCTGTTTCATCTCGGCGGTGGCGGGGGGATTGAGGTTGAGCTTGGCCAGCATGGCGTCCAGGGACATGTCGACCGGAATGTTGACCACCAGTCCCATGGCGCCTTCGCTGCTGTGTTCGCACAGATAGACCAGGGAGCGCTGGAAATAGGCGTCCGTGAGGCTCGGCATGGCGAGCAGAAAGTGATTTTGCAGTGTTTGCATGGAGCGTATGTATCTCTTAGCGTGCAAAGGTATTTGGGGTGATTATGGCAGTTGATGGCGGCGGGCAAAACCGCTTTTTGCCGGCAGTCAAAGGGGCCTTCACGGCCCCTTGTGTGTGTTTCCTCGCTGCGGCAACGGGTCGCTGGGCAAGGGGTCAGCGGCCCAGCCGGCGCTCGATGGCGTCCATCAGCATGCCGGTAATGGAGACGTCGAAGGCCGCCTCAATCTCGCGGATGCAGGTAGGGCTGGTGACGTTAATCTCGGTCAGGCGATCGCCGATGATGTCGAGGCCGACGAAGATGAGCCCCTTCTCTTTCAGGGTCGGGCCTACCGCGCGGGCGATGGCCCAGTCCGCGTCACTCAAGGGGCGCGCCTCACCACGGCCGCCGGCCGCCAGGTTGCCACGGGTCTCACCCTGGGCCGGAATGCGGGCCAGGCAGTAAGGTGCCGGTTCACCGTCCACCACCAGCACCCGCTTGTCGCCATCCTTGATGGCGGGCAGATAGGTCTGCGCCATGCAGTACTGGCTGCCGTGAGAGGTTAATGTCTCGATGATGACGCCGACGTTGGCGTCATCTTCCTTCATGCGGAAGATGGAGGCGCCTCCCATGCCGTCGAGCGGTTTGAGGATGACGTCCTTGTGTTTGGCGTGGAAAGCCCGCAGCTTGTCTGCTCTGCGAGTGACGAGCGTGGTCGGGGTGTGCTCGGCAAACCAGGCGGTGTAGAGCTTTTCGTTAGCGTCGCGCAGGCTCTGGGGCTTGTTGACGATAAGGCAGCCCTCATCCTCGGCCCGTTCCAGCATGTAGGTGGCGTAGATGAACTCGGTGTCGAAGGGGGGATCCTTGCGCATCAGGATCACGTCCAGGCTGGAGAGCGGCTGATCCACCACCTCGCCCAGCGTGTACCAGTCGGCATAGTCATATTTGACGGTGAGCGGACGCATGGTACCGAAGGCGCGACCGGCCTCCATGTAGAGATCCTTCATCTCCAGATAGAACAGCTCGTAGCCGCGCTTTTGCGCCTCTTCGAGCATGGCGAAGCTGGAGTCCTTCTTGATGTTGATGGCCGAGATGGGGTCCATCACGATGCCGAGTTTAATGGTCATCCGAGTTTCCTTCCTAATGGCTCGATTGGATGTGATGACCCCCTCCCTGCCTCCCCCTTCACAAGGGGGAGGGGCCTGTTGCTCCCTCCCCTGCGAAGGGGAGGGCTGGGGTGGGGTCGGCTGTCAGGCCAGATCGCCAAAGCGGCACTGAAGCGCAGTAATTGCCGTCAGGGCGGCGGTTTCGGTGCGCAGCACCCGCGGCCCCAGCAGCATCTCCTTGAAATCTTCCTGCACGGTACGGGCGATCTCGTCGCTGGACAAGCCCCCTTCCGGGCCGATCAGCAGGCGCACGCCGTGCTCGGGGATGGGCAGGGTGTTGATGCTGTAAGGGGCGCGCGGGTGCAGGTTGAGCTTGAGCTCCTGGGTCTCTTCCGCCAGCCAGGCGTCGAGCTCCATCGGCATGCGCACCTCGGGCACGGTATTGCGACCGCACTGCTCGCAGGCGCTGATCACCACTTTTTGCCACTGTTCGCGTTTTTTCTCCAGCCGATCGGCGGGCAGCTTGACGCCGCAGCGCTCGGAGAAGAGGGGCGTGATGCAGGTGACGCCGAGCTCCACGGATTTCTGGATGGTGAAGTCCATCTTGTCGCCGCGGCTGATCACCTGACCCAGGTGGATGGCAAGGGGGGACTCCACCGAGCGGGTCTCGCAACTGTCGATGGTCACCTCAACGGACTTCTTGCCCACACTGGTGATGGTGGCGGGGTACTGGTGGCCGTCGCCGTTGAACAGCTCGAGCTGCTGGCCCGGCTGCATGCGCAGCACGCGGCCGATGTGATTGGCACCGTCTTCTGACAGGGCGAGGGTCTGGCCAACCTGCAGGCTGGCCGGTTCATAGATACGTGGAATGCGCATGGCTGATAGTCAGTCTCTTGCTTGGAAACCCTTCAATACCCTACTGCACGGCGGCGAGCAAGGCTCGCGAGACAGAGAGTGAAGGGATTCAGGAGGAGGGGGACGCTCCCCCTCCCTGGTCAAATGGGGTTATTGGCACTGCTTTTCAATGAAGGGATTGGTATTGCCCTGCAGCTTGCCGATACGGCGGTTGCGCTCGCACTCCCAGCGATCAGCCGGATACTGCCTGTCCCAGGCTTCGTAAAGCTTGCGCTGCTGGGCCGCCAGACGCAGTCCGTACTGCTGGCTCATGTAGAGGTAGGCGCGGGCGATCTGGCCACGCACCGGCCCCTTGGGCGGCTGCACCTGGCGCTCCTTGAAGTCCACCAGCATCTGGCACTTACCGTACTGGTTCGGTTTGCCGTTCCAGTCGCTGAAGCGGAAGTTCGCCCGATCGCCGTTCACCTCGCCGATGGCGGGGAAGAGGTTGTGCATGTCTCCCTCCATCCTGTTGAACTCGTCGCTCTTGCCGCAATTCTTGCGACCCCCGTCCTGCCAGCACTGGAGCTGGTGGCCGAACTCCCAGGCGGGCACCACGTGCTCCCATTCGATGCGGGAGGCCCGCTCGGCCTGCTTGCGCGGCAGGTAGCCGCAGCTCTCCCAGTCGGGGGCCATCTTCTTGCCGCTGAACTTGATGTTGCAGCCGCAGTAGAAGGTGACGGGGTGGCTCTGGTAGAGCTTGTTCAGATCCTGCTTGGCGGCGCGAAAGGTCTGGATGTTGTCGGCATGGGCCGGGGCGCTGACCAGCAGGGCCAGGCAGAGGGAGAGCAGAGGGCGAAACATGAATATCCTTGGCAATGAGACAGTTGAATGAAGTAAGCGCGCACCCTATCACAGGAGCGCGACACGGGGTGACTCAATCCGCCGTCGTGTCGCGCTGCCACACCAGGGGCTGGCGACAGCGGCGGCAGTGATAGCGGGCCTCGCCGCGCATCACCTTGTTGTGGCGGCGCACGGAGAGGGGATGCTGCTGGCAGGCGCAGGCATACACGAAGGTGCGCTGGGCCAGCACCCCCAGATCGAAGCTGTGGGTGGTGCTGGGTTCGAGACCGAACAGCTCCCGCATCACCGACTGCCACTGGCGGCCGTGGGGCAGTACCCGGCTCTTGCCGCGCCCCTCTCCCCAGAGCGCATAGACCAGCAGGTGCGCCACCTCGTGGGGCACCACTTCCCTGAGAAACGCCTGCTGATTGGCCTGATAGAGCGTCGGATTGAAACGCAGCTCCCAGGTTTGCAGCCGAGCAGACCCTGCCGCCCGGCCCCGCATGTTGCAGTGGACTTGCGGGCGGGGAAAGGTGCGGCCAAGGCGTGTTTCGGCCTGTACAAAGCAGGCCTCGACGCGCGCGAGCAGCGTCTCGATGAGGGCGGGGTCAAGCCGGGTGGCAGTGGCAGGCATGGGATCCTCGGGACAGGACACAAAAGCAAAAGGGGAGCCAGGCTCCCCTTTTATCACAACCTCGAGCCTTACAGGCCGGCGGCAGCGCGCAGCAGCTCGGCCTTGTCGGTCTTCTCCCAGGGGAACTCGTCGCGGCCGAAGTGGCCGTAAGCGGCGGTTGCCTGGTAGATCGGGCGCTTCAGATCCAGCATCTCGATGAGACCATAGGGGCGCAGCTCGAAGAACTCGCGCACCAGCTTGACCAGCAGGGCTTCGGCTACCTTGCCGGTGCCGAAGGTTTCGACGCTGATGGAGGTGGGCTCGGCCACGCCGATGGCGTAGGAGACCTGCACTTCACAGCGATCCGCGAGGCCTGCGGCCACGATGTTCTTGGCCACGTAGCGGGCGGCGTAGGCGGCGGAGCGGTCCACCTTGGACGGATCCTTGCCGGAGAAGGCGCCACCACCGTGACGGGCCATGCCGCCGTAGGTGTCGACGATGATCTTGCGACCGGTCAGACCGCAGTCACCCATGGGGCCGCCGATGACGAAACGGCCGGTCGGGTTGATGAAGTACTTGGTGTCCTTGTTGATCCACTCGGCCGGCAGCACCGGCTTGATGATCTCTTCGCGCACCGCTTCCACCAGATCGCTGTGGCTGATGGAGTCGCAATGCTGGGTGGAGAGCACCACGGCATCGACACCCAGGATCTTGCCTGCGTCGTCGTAGGCGAAGGTCAGCTGGCTCTTGGCGTCCGGACGCAGCCACGGCAGGGTGCCGTTCTTGCGCACTTCTGCCTGACGCTTCACCAGCAGGTGGGAGTAGGTGATGGGCGCGGGCATCAGCACGTCAGTTTCGTTGGTGGCGTAGCCGAACATCAGGCCCTGGTCACCGGCACCTTGCTCCAGCGGGTCGGTACGGTCGACGCCCTGGTTGATGTCCGGAGACTGTTTGCCGATGGCGTTCAGCACGGCGCAGGAGTCGGCGTCGAAGCCCATGTCGGAGTGGGTATAACCAATCTCGCGCACGGTGTCGCGCACGATCTGTTCGATGTCGACCCAGGCAGAGGTGGTCACTTCGCCGGCTACCATCACCATGCCGGTCTTGACCAGGGTTTCGCAGGCGACGCGCGCCTTGGTGTCCTGCTGCAGGATGGCGTCCAGCACCGCATCGGAGATCTGGTCGGCGATTTTATCGGGATGGCCTTCGGAGACCGACTCGGAAGTAAACAGCTTTGCCATGTTTGGTTCTCGATTCGTAAGGGTTATCGCCTTGGCCATAACCGGATAATGACAGGATGACTGTAGAGGTATCTACATCTGGACGTCTATTTTAAATAGGTCATCCGGTGATTGCCAGCACTATTTGGGGGTGGAGCCGCCCGGGGCGGGACGGGGAAAGGGGGCTACCTCCATGGAGGTAAGGCAGGGGGCGGATTGAATCGTTTTCCCCGCCCAGAAAAGCGATTGTGCTCCCAAAGCCACTTTATTCGCCCAGATAATATTTGCACGCCGCGCCCCCTGCTGGGACAATAACGCGCCTTAATCTTGGCCATCAAATGAAGCAATCGCAGGAGATACAGATGCCTTCTCGTAAAGAGCTTGCCAATGCCATTCGTGCATTGAGTATGGATGCCGTTCAAAAAGCCAACTCCGGTCACCCGGGCGCCCCCATGGGAATGGCGGATATCGCTGAAGTGCTGTGGCGCAGCCACCTCAAACACAACCCGAACAACCCCAAGTGGGCCGACCGCGACCGTTTCATTCTCTCCAACGGCCACGGCTCCATGCTGCTGTACTCCCTGCTGCACCTCTCCGGTTATGACCTCTCCATCGACGATCTGAAAAACTTCCGCCAACTGCACTCTCGCACCCCGGGTCACCCGGAGTACGGTTATGCGCCGGGCGTTGAAACCACGACCGGTCCGCTGGGTCAGGGCATCACCAACGCCGTGGGCATGGCGATCGCCGAGAAGGCCATGGCCGAGCAGTTCAACCAGCCGGGTCACGACATCGTCGACCACTACACCTACGCCTTCATGGGCGACGGCTGCCTGATGGAAGGTATCTCCCACGAAGCCTGCTCCCTGGCCGGCACCCTGGGCCTGGGCAAGCTGATCGCGTTCTGGGATGACAACGGCATCTCCATCGACGGTCACGTAGAAGGCTGGTTCACCGACGACACTCCCAAGCGCTTCGAAGCCTACGGCTGGCACGTCATCCCGGCCGTTGACGGTCACAATCCGGAAGCCATCAACGCCGCCATCGAAGCCGCCAAGGCCGAGACCGGCAAGCCGACCCTGATCTGCTGCCGCACCATCATCGGTTACGGTTCCCCGAACAAGTCCGGCTCCCACGACTGCCACGGCGCACCGCTGGGCAATGACGAGATCGCCGCCGCCCGTGCCTTCCTGAAGTGGGACCACGCGCCGTTCGTCATCCCGTCCGACATCGCCGCCGAGTGGAACGGTCAGGAGAAGGGCGCCAAGCTCGAATCCGACTGGGCTGCCAAGTTCGCCGCCTATGAAGCCGCTCACCCGGCCCTGGCTGCCGAGTTCAAGCGCCGCACCGCAGGCGAGCTGCCGGCCAACTGGGCTGCTGAATCCGCCAAGATCATCGAAACCCTGCAGGCCAACCCGGCCAAGATCGCGACCCGTAAAGCGTCCCAGAACTCCCTGGAAGCCTTCGGCAAGCTGCTGCCGGAATTCATGGGCGGCTCAGCGGATCTCGCGCCGTCCAACCTGACCATGTGGTCCGGCTCCAAGTCCCTGACTCCCGAGAGCGCCGCAGGCAACTACATCCACTACGGCGTGCGCGAGTTCGGCATGTCCGCCATCATGAACGGCATCGCCCTGCACGGTGGTTTCATCCCCTACGGCGCCACCTTCCTGATGTTCATGGAGTACGCCCGCAACGCCCTGCGCATGGCCGCCCTGATGAAGCAGCGCGCCATCTTCGTCTACACCCACGACTCCATCGGTCTGGGTGAAGATGGTCCGACTCACCAGCCGGTCGAGCAGATCGCCTCCCTGCGTCTGACCCCGAACATGAGCACCTGGCGCCCGTGTGACCAGGTAGAGTCCGCCATCGCCTGGAAACACGCCATCGAGCGTACCGACGGCCCGACCTCCCTGATCTTCTCCCGTCAGAACCTGGCCCAGATGGACCGCACCGCCCAGCAACTGGCCGATGCCGCCAAGGGTGGTTACGTGCTGAAGGATTGCGCCGGTACCCCGGAACTGATCCTGATCGCCACCGGTTCCGAAGTGGAGCTGGCCGTGGCTGCCTATGAGCAGCTGACTGCCAAGGGCCGTGCCGTGCGCGTGGTCTCCATCCCCTCTACCGACGTGTTCGATGCCCAGTCCGCCGAGTACAAGGAGTCTGTCCTGCCAGCCGCCGTCACCAAGCGTGTGGCCATCGAAGCGGGCATCGCCGACTACTGGTACAAGTACGTGGGCTTTGGCGGCAAGATCATCGGCATGCGCACCTTCGGTGAGTCCGCCCCGGCCGAGCTGCTGTTCAAGGAATTCGGCTTTACCGTGGAAAACGTGGTGGCGACCGCAGAGTCCCTGTAATAGCTGACCATTGGGCCACTCTGGCCCAGTAGCCGGAAAATAAAACGCCCTCCATCGCAAGATGGGGGGCGTTTTTTGTTAGTTCGTCATTGTTTATTTGATAAGGTAATTTTTATGGGGTTAGTGTATAAGTAATTTTATCAAATATAAGTTTTAGCATACGTATGATCATATTTTATAAATTGATATAAAGTTAAATATAGTGTGGTGCTGAACAGCATTGTGATATGTTTTTTAATTTATCATGAGTTATGTAATCAACAGAGGTTTAGTATGCTGATAACAATGAGTGACTGGTTGATGATGCTAGCAGTAATTCTTGGTCCTATCTTAGCTGTCCAAATTCAAAAGTTTCTTGATCGTAGATCAGAAGATAGAAATAAAAAAATGGCGGTGTTTCGAGATCTTATGACTACCAGAGCCTCAACTTTAGCATTTCAGCATGTATCGGCTCTTAATATGGTTGGATTAGAGTTTAATGGGCGGAATTATTCGAAGGTTGTAAATGCATGGAAGACATATTTAGATCATCTTAATTCATATCCAAATGATGATGAAAGCATGCAAAAAATTTGGGAGGAAAAGCGAAATGATCAGCTGTCTGATCTCTTGTATGAAATGGGTGAGTCCTTAGGTTTTGATTTCGATAAGGTTCATATCAAGAAAGCTGGATATTTTCCAAAGGCGTACGCTGATCAAGAGACTGAGCAAAAATACATCCGAAGTCAATTGGTGGATGTATTTCTTGGTAAGAAGTCTATCCCAATGTCGATTGTTTATTTTCCTAGTGATGATGAGGCTCTAAAAACTCAAAAGGAGCTTCATTGCTTGATGAAGGAGCATTTTGAAGGTAAGCGTTCAATTCCCGTTACAATAAAGGATGAAGTTAACGGAAAGTTGTAATCACAGCTTGTACAGATATAGCTATTACCTGACACCGGCCTAAGCCGGTGTCTTTTCATTATTTAAAGCGAGCTTTAAACCTGCGGCGGGGTACTTTCCGCATTGGACATCACCGCATCCATCTGCACCAGGGCGCCGGCGGGCAGCTCGCTTACCCCGAATACGGTGCGGGCAGGCAGATAGCCCGGGAAATATTTGGCGTAGATGGCATCCACGTCCGCCAGATCCGCGATGTTCTTCACCTGGATATTGACCTTGACGATATCGTCCATCACATGGCCGATGCTCTCGACGATGGTCTTGATATGGCCGAGGCACTGGGCGGTCTGCTCACGGACGCAACCGGTCAGCACTTTGCCGGTGGTCATGTCGAGCGGCAACTGGCCGGCGATATGGTTGTAGTGAGAGAAGGCGACGCTCTGGGTATGCAGCGGGCTTCTCGGTGCCTTGTCGGTATTGCGGGCGCGGATCACCAGATTGTGTCTGTCTTCCACCAGCTGGGGCGGGGTGCCGTCACCGTGGGAGATGACCGCATCCATCTGCACCCGGGCACCCAGCGGCAGGGCAGAGGCCGCGATCACGCTGCGGGCCGGCAGATAGGCGACGGCACGGGCGATGGCGGAGTCCGGGAAGAAGGTGGTGTAGACCTCGTTGACGGCGTCGAGATCCGCCAGATTGGTCAGATAGACGGTCACCTTGACGATGTCGTCGAAGGGCACGTCGATGCTCTCCAGCACGGTTTTGATATTGCGCAGGCACTGGGCCGCCTGTTCGCGAATGCCACCGTCAACCAGGGCGCCGGAGGCGGGGTCGAGGGGCAGCTGGGCACCGATATTGTTGTAGTGGGAGAAGGCGACGCTCTGGCTGGAGAGCGGATCCTGCGGCGCCTTGTCGCTATTGCGGGAGATCTTGAGCAGCGGGCAGGGAGCCTGGGGGAAGGTGCCTTCCCCGTTGGAGAGCAGGGCGTCCATCTGCACCCTGGCGCCGAGCGGCAGACCGGCGACGGCGAGCACTGTGCGGGTCGGCAGCGAGTGGGGGAAGAATTCCCGATAGACGGCGTTGACGGCATCGAGGTCGGCGATGTCCGCGAGGAACAGGGTCACCTTCACCATGTCCTCCATGCCGTGGCCAATGCTCTGGACGATGGCCTGGATATTGGTGAGACACTGTCTGGCCTGCGCCTGGATATCCCCTGCGACCAGCGCGCCCGTTTTCGGGTCGACCGGAAGCTGGGCGGCAATATTGTTGTAGTGGGAGAAGGCCACGCTCTGGGTATAGGGCCCCAGATCCTGAGGCGCATTGGAGGTATTTCTGGCGGATTTGATGATGGTACCACTCATGGCGATACTCCTTTTCGTTTTTGATGTAGGGTCCGGGCCGCATTGTTCTTCCCTGGCCGAATGCGGCACGCTGATGACTCGTGATATTGCGGCAACAGTTGCCCGTTCCCGCCGCAGGGCGACGGAGAAAAGGAGAACGATCATCACAGTGTCGAGCCCTGTTTCGATGCAGACAGCGCGTGCAACAGACAAGGGAGAGAAGTTGGCCTGGTGATTCAGACGGGAGAATTCTAGGGGGCGGTTATCCCGGGATGCAAACCGGGATCCTGTTTCTATGAGGTGGCTCAACAGAGTGAAATATATTCATTTTGCGATTCAATTCATGACGGACATGGCAAATAAAGGTGATGATGATCCCGCTTTACCATGAAAGTGGAACCAGATAGCGCCATATTGTCGCGCATCAGGGTTACAGCCTGTGAATCCTCCGTTAATACTTTTGGAGAAATTGCAGCTTATTCTCCCGGTTTTGCATAGCTATCTATTTATCGCTCTCTCGACGCCCTGTTCAGCGCCGCCAAAATATGCTGCGGTGAGCACACTGAAATAACATTCACCCTCTTTGCATGGCCACAGGTCATGACATAAATACGGGAGAAAGAGAGGGCGCTTTTTAGCCCCTGCGGCGGAGGCTGACATGGGCGGGTCGCCACACCGCCTATGCCATATCTTTTCAGTGGCGCGAACGCAGCCCGCCAACAAGGCTCATAAGCAAGGGGAGGGGGCCTTCCCCTTGCTTGCCCCGACTTGCCGCCCCCCGATGCATATCACTCCTGTCATGACCCTCCCTGTGAGGGGGCCCCGGAGTCCGCCCTGCTTTGCCGCCCTGGCGTATCCCGCACTCCTTGCGATGCAGCCGGCTCATCTTCACCGCACCATCCTTATTTGTGTTCTTTGTCATCAACTGCCGTTATTGCGACCTGGGTCGGGGTTTGGGTGGATTATTAACTGTATGATTAATAATGAAATCAGGGACCCTGCGGACGAGCAGCACGGATCGGCACTCATCTGCCCGGGAGTGGCACATGCGATCGCATCGCGATCCCCGTCATCTGACTTCGGAGGTTTTATGCTTGGATTCATTCTGGGTGACATGTACAGCCGCACCAGCGGGTTTCGGCCACCCCCCCGCCTAGGCAAGCACTTCCCCCTCGCCCCGACTATCAACTGCGTGGTCGCACCGGCGCAGCCATCCTGACCATGGAGACCCTGCTCGATACCCCCTATCCCCAGAAGAAGTTCAGAGCCCTGATCTATGGCGCCTTTATCGAGCGCCAGCGTCGCCTCTTTGCCGAGCAGGTGGTCATTGGCCGGATGGAGGAGGGCCAGGACCTGGCGATCGCCATCGATCTTGCCTTTATCAGCACGGCGGTGCCCATCGGTCTGCTCGCCATCTCGGAGGAGATCGCGCTGCTGACCACCCCCCGTCCCACCCAGACCCATCCTCATCAGGCGGCCTTGAGCCAGGCGCTCGACTGCACCGCCATGCTGATGTTCTATGCCAAGGTCATTCGCCAGCGCAATGCGGTGCTTGAGCACATCGGCCACCAGTTCGGCTACAGGCCGCAGGCCGGGCTGGTGGCCAGGGTGGGCCACGGCGGGGAAGATGACTATGCCGCCTTCATGGTCAATGTGATGACCTGCATCGCCCATTCGGGCTCCTTCAAGGAGGCGCTGGAGAATGGCGTCAGGATGGGCATGCACGAGCCCGCCTTCTTCTGTATCGTCGGCGCCCTGGCCTCGACCCTGTGGGGAGTCCCCAAACCCTGGGCCCATGAGATCTCTCGATTCATCCAGCGCCAGCATCCCCACTATCTCCAGATCCTGCTGCGGGGCGAAGCCAGGGTGGGCCGCAGACAGATCAACCTGGAGCCTCCCAAACCGCCGCTCTGTGCACCGGTCAAGCGCCAGGTAAACCGCTTCCTGAAGTGGGCCTTCTAGGGCCATGGGAGTGCTCTCGAGGTGCGGGCCCATGGTGCCATCCCATCGGCCCGCCCCTCCTGAGGGTCATCACGGGGCTGTTATCTCACTGACCCCTGATCCCCCGGCTACCTTGCCCAAGAGGGGATGGCCAGAAAAGCCAACGGCTGCACGGGGGACAAGGGGCGGGTAGAAGGTGATCCACCTCGCCTTTTGATGTGAACGTCTTTTGATGTTTGGCGCCATACGCATACCATGCGCAGCGTGTGTTCCTGTTGGGGGAGGTGCCGCCCATCGCCTCGTGGCTGGCTGCTGGTCCGTCATGATCACGGGATGCACAATCCGGGGCCGCCACGGCAACCCCTTATCGCCATAGCCAACAGGACGGAGTATCAGGATGGCCATTGCCATTGAACAGTCGGACAACACACTGAGGGTGAACAAGGATTGCTACGATCTGGGCCGCATCGTCGGCGTGCAGGTAAAAGCACTCGGCTGGATGGATCGGCTCAAGAAGACCTTGTTGCTGGGAGTGGTCACCTCCAGTGTGCTCTTTTACTTCACCCCTTCCTACGAGCAGGCGGGCAACTGGCTCATCGTGCTCTTCCTGCCCCTGGTGGGTTTTCTGTCTGGGGCCCTGATGGGGCTGCTCTCCAGCGCGAAATATGAGTTTTGCATCGAATTTTCCCACGCCGACGAGACGGGCGTGCAGTGGATCACCGCCGCCAGGAGCCGGCATGTCGCCGATTATGAGACCTTCAAGGCGCAGGCGGCCAGGTTGAAAGAGCGGCTCGGGTAGGGAGCACAGAGTGACGGGTCTGCGCCATCTGGCGCCAGGCATAACAACAAGCCCGATCAGGTGCACCTGTTCGGGCTTGTTCCATTAGGGGGAGGGCGCTCGGGAAGCGGCTCAGGCGGGATAGAGGGCGCCCAGTACCGCCGGGCGGCTAGCGCCGGTCACCGCAGGCAGGTTGCCCGGCTTTCGCTGGATAAAGCGTTGTGCCAGCCAGGCAAAGGCGGCCCCTTCCACCCAGTCCGGTGCAAGGCCGAGCTGGGCGGTGCTGGTCAGATGCCAGTCGGGCAGCAGGCAGGCCAGCTCCGCCAGCAGCGGGGCGTTGTGGGCGCCGCCGCCGCAGACAAACAGCTCGGGCCGGGTTGGCGCATCACGGTGGGCGGGCAACTGGCGGGCGATGCTGTGACAGGTGAGGGATTGCAGGGTACGCTGCACATCTGCGGGGGCGTATGCGCTGCCGTCCAGCTCGCCGTCGAGCCAGTCGAGGGTGAACATCTCACGCCCCGTGCTCTTGGGGGCGGGGGCGGCGAAGTAGGGGTGAGCCAGCAACTGCTCCAGCAGCGCAGGGATAAGCCTGCCGCTGGCGGCCCACTGGCCACCGGCATCGTAGCTGCCGCCGTGGGGCTGGTGGCGGCGATACCAGCCGTCGAGCAGGGTGTTGGCGGGGCCGGTATCGAAGCCATATACCCCTGAACCAGCCCCCCCGTCGGTCTGGCCGGGCAGCACCGAGATATTGGCAATGCCGCCGAGGTTCAGCACGACCCGTAGGGCGCCGGGACGGGCAAAGAGCGCCTGATGGAAGGCGGGCACCAGGGGCGCCCCCTGACCGCCGAGGGCCATGTCCATGGTGCGAAAATCGGCCACCACGTCGATGCCGGTCAGGGCAGCCAGCAGGGCCGCGTTGCCAATCTGCAGGGTAAAACCGAGGGCTGGGCGGTGGCGTATGGTCTGGCCGTGACTGCCGATGGCGCGAATCTCCTTGGGAGTCAGCGCCGCCTTGGCGAGCAAAGCCTGGGTGGCGGCGGCAAATTCGCGGGCCACCAGGTTGTCGGCGACCCCCATGCGGTCGATTTCGTTCTCCCCCGGGGTGCAAAGCGCATGCAGGGTGCGAGCCGTATCGGCAGGCCAGGGATGGCAGAGGGCCGCCTCGACCCGCAGTGCATCCCCCTCGATCTGCACCAGCACGGCGTCGATACCATCCATGCTGGTACCGGACATCAAGCCTATATAGCGTTCCGTCATGACAACCCTCTTTCAATGATGCAGGGGAACGGTTCGATGCCATGCCCCGCTCTGGTACCGGACATCCAGCCTATATAGCGTTCAGTCATGACAACCCCCTTTCAATGATGCAGGGGAACGGTTCGATACCGTGTTCCGCCTTGGTCGACAGCGCTCAGCTGTCGTCGCCGTTGCCCTTGTTTCTGGCCAGTTGCAGATCGGGGCTGTCCAGCTTGGCCAGTTGGGGCATGGCCTGGGCCTTGAAGCTGGCAAGCGCCCGCCCGCTGAGAGACTCCGCCTGGGGCAGGTTGAGGGTGCGCGGGTTCTTGTGCACGCCGCCCACCACGAATTCATAGTGCAGGTGTGGGCCTGTGACCCGGCCGGTGCCACCGAGCAGGCCGATGGTCTGCCCCTGCTTCACTCGCTGCCCCTTGTTGACGGTGCGCTTGGAGAGGTGCAGGTACTTGGTCACGTAGTTGTCCGCGTGCTTGATGAAGACGTAGTTGCCGTTGAACTGGTTGTAGCCGGCGGCCACCACGCTGCCGCCGCCCGCCGCCATGATGGGGGTCCCCACCGGCGCCACGTAGTCGATACCATTGTGGGGACGCACCTTGCCGGTGACCGGGTGAAGGCGGCGCGGATTGAAGTTGGAGCTGATGTATTTGAAGTTGACCGGTGCGCGCAGGAAGCTCTTGCGCATCGCCTTGCCGTCCGGGGTGTAGTAGTTGCCATCCGTGTTCAGCACGGCGCGGTAGATGGCCCCCTGATTGACGAACTCGGCGGCCAGGATGTCGCCGGAAGCAACCCGCTCGTCATCCTGGTATTTGTCCTGGTAGACCACCCGGAAGCTGTCCCCCGGTTGCAGGTCCTGGGCAAAGTCGATGTCCCAGCCGAAGATGGCGGCGAGATCCATGATCTGGTCTTCCGTGATGCCCGCTTCGACGGCGGCGCCCCAGAAGCTGGAGCGGATCTCCCCCTGGGCCACCTGTTCGCGGGTGTCGAGCTCGATCTTCACCGGCCTGGCCACGAAGCCGTCATCCCGGCGGTTCACCTTGAGCGCCTGCTCCAGGCTGTGGGGGTAATAGAGGCTGTGCAGCTCGCCGCCCTTGGTGAGCTTGAAGGTGAGCTCCTGACCGGGTTTGAGCAGGCGCAGGGTATCCGTGCCCTCGAGCTGGTCGATGAGGTGCAGATCCGTGGTGCTGAGGCCCAGGCGCTGGAAGATGACCCCCATGTTGTCGCCGCTGCGCACCTTCACCTGTCTGGTGACATAGCGCGGTTTGGGCGGGGTGACGGGCTCGGCCCGTGCCAGCTGGGCCTCCTCGTCGACCTGCTGCTCGACGGCCAGTTCGTTGTCGTTGTCATCGACCCGGGTGGCGACTGCCTGTTCGCTCGGCCAGGCCGCCAGCATCATCACCAGGATGCTCAGGATCAGCACCATCTTACGGTGCCAGTGAGGGAGAGAGTTGAAGGCGTGCCAAAGGACCATGAGAAGCTGACAAAGTTGAACCCGGAAGAAGGTCGGAGTTTACCGCCTTTCCAATTGGCCCGCCATTCCAGTAATATGTCTGGCCCTGTGGAATCGTGATTGGAGAGTCAAAAAATGTCCCAGCTCGAGGTGGCGCTAGCCGAGATCAAGCGCGGAGCGGAAGAAATTCTGGTTGAAGAAGAACTGATCGCCAAGTTGAAGGAAGGGCGCCCCCTGCGCATCAAGCTGGGGATGGACCCGACCGCGCCGGACATCCACTTGGGTCATACCGTGATCCTCAACAAGCTGAAGACCTTCCAGGATCTGGGCCATGAAGTGATCCTGCTGATCGGTGACTTCACCGCCATGGTGGGTGACCCCTCCGGCAAGAACGCCACCCGTCCGCCGCTCTCCGAAGAGGCCATCAAGCACAACGCCCTCACCTATGCCGAGCAGGCGTTCAAGATCCTCGACCCGGCCAAGACCCGCATCGAGTACAACTCCACCTGGCTGAGTGAGCTGGGCGCGACCGGCATGATCAAACTGGCGGCCAAGCAGACCGTGGCCCGCATGATGGAGCGCGACGACTTCAAGAAGCGCTACAGCAACGGCCAGTCCATCGCCATTCACGAATTCCTCTATCCGCTGCTGCAAGGCTATGACTCGGTCGCGCTGAAGGCGGACGTCGAGCTGGGCGGTACCGATCAGAAGTTCAACCTGCTGATGGGTCGCGAGCTGCAAAAAGATGCGGGCATGGCGACCCAGTGCGTGCTGATGATGCCGCTGCTGGTAGGCCTGGACGGTGTCAAGAAGATGTCCAAGTCCGCTGCCAACTACATCGGCGTGCACGATGCCCCGGGGGAGATGTTCGGCAAGATCATGTCCATCACCGACGATCTGATGTGGAACTACTACGAGCTGCTCTCCTTCCGTCCGCTCGCCGAGATTGAAGAGTTCAAGGCAGGTATCGCTGCCGGCACCCTCAACCCGCGCGACGTGAAGATCTGGCTGGCCAAGGAGATCATCGCCCGTTATCACGACGAAGCGGCGGCTGAGGCGGCCCACGAAGATTTCACCCAGCGCTTCTCCAAGAACGCCATTCCGGACGACATGCCGGAAGTCGAGCTGGCACTGGAAGGGGAAGGGCTGGCCATTGCCAACCTGCTCAAAGACGCCGATCTGGTGGCCACCACCTCCGAAGCGCTGCGGATGATCAAGCAGGGCGCGGTCAAGGTGGATGGCGAGAAGCTGGATGATGGCAAGGCCCTCATCGGTGCCGGTACCGCCGTCTACCAGGTTGGCAAGCGCAAGTTTGCCCGGGTGACCGTGAAGTAAGTCGCCACCTGCGGCCCTGCCATAAGAAAGGCCTCCCTTGCGGAGGCCTTTTTGTTGGCTCATTGCTGCAAAGAGGGATCAACCCTCGGTTTTCAGGAAGTTGCGATAGAGCATGTAGAGGTGGGCCGAGCTCCAGCTGAAGTTGCTGGCACCCTGCATGGCGCCGGTTTCCGGGTTGTAGTTCTCGCGGATGGGGCCGCTACCCGCCAGCCCCTCGGCGTTGGCAAACAGCTTGTTGACGAGCTGTTGGGCATCGCTGCGATAGCCGTAGTTCTCCAGCCCCTTCACCCCGAAGTAGAACTGATCCAGCCAGACCCGACCGCGCCAGTAGATGTCGGGGTCGTAGGCCGGGTTGGTCAGTGCCGCCGTGCCGAGCGGCACCCTGGTGTTGAACTCCTGGGCATTGAGCATCACCTCGCGCACCCGCGCCGCCTTCTCCTTGTCCGCTACCTCGGCCCAGAGCGGGCTCCACCCTTCCGGGCCACGGCCGCGGGCGGTCAACAGCTTGCCGACGCAGCCGTTGGCGTCGGGCAGATCCCCCTGGGCTATCTGGCGGTCGTAATAGAAGCCGGAGGCCTCATCGAACAGGCAGCTGTTGATGTAATCGGCCAGCTGGGTCGCCCCTTCGCGGTAGCGGCTCGCCTCGTCCGGCTTGCCGAGCAGCTCGGCCATGTCGGCCAGGATGCGCTTCTCCTTGGCGAGGAAGGCGTTGAGCTCCACCGACTCCTGATCGATGGAGAAGCCGATGAGGTTGCCGTCGTCCTGATGGTTTTCAAAGAAGAAGACGTTCCAGTCCTGGCGCGCCCTGGCCATGTCGCCGCCATAGGTCTTGTCGGCATAGCGCTTGAGCTGATCCGGCTCGATAAAGCCGAAGCGGGCGGCGTTGTCCATGCCGGACTCCCAGCCTGCGCCGTGCTGGGCGCCGATATCCATGTCGGCGTAGCCGCCAACGCTCAATACCTGCTGATAGAGCGCCATGCCGGCGCAGCCATACCAGCCATCTCCCTCATTGGTACAGCTCGACAGATCCAGCCCGACCGGTGCCCCCGTCGGGTACTGCACCTTGAAGGTGATGTTGCCGAACTCGTCGTTGTGCTCGACGTGGCGGGTGGCGCCATATTCGATGATGCCGTTGCGGTTGTTGTCCCGCGCCCGATACCACCAGTCGTGATAGGCCTGGATCTTCGGGTACATCTCGGCGATGAAGGCCTTGTCCTGGGTGGCGCTGTAGATCTCCCAGATGGCCCAGGCGGAGAGGGGCGGCTTGGTGTCGCGCTCGTTCCAGTTGCCGCCGTCGCCACCGCGATCGGCGAGCTTGTTGTAGAAGACGGCGTCGATCACCATGCCGGCATCCTGCGGGCGTACCGGGTCATCGGCCTGGATCTGGTAGTCATACATGGCGCGCACGTTGTTCTTGGCTACCTCGGGGTTGAAGTGGGCCATGGCGTAAGCGTGCTTCCAGCTGTCCCAGGCCCAGACCCCGTCGAACCAGCGGGCGGTGTTGGAGGGGGTCACCCCGTCGTGCAGGATGGCACCGGCCGGCGAGCGCCAGTTGCCGTTGAGGGTCTCCATCGCCTTGACCGCGATGCGCCGCTCCGACTCCGGGATCCCCTGATTGGAGAGGCCGCGCGCCAGGTAATCCTCCCAGCGGCGGATGGCGTCGTCGAAATGGCTGGCGGGGTCGGCCAGCAGCGCCAGGCGGCTTCGCTCGAAGCGACTCGCGTCAGCACTGCTGTGGACATAGCTCTGCAGGGTGTAGATATCCTGCTGGCCCTTGGCGGCCAGGGTGAGGCTGGCCTCGCTCACGTAGCCGAGCCCCTGCTCGTCGAGGGTGGTGCGACTGGGCAGGGTGCGATCGATGCGGTAGCTGGCGCTGCCGCTTTGCATGATGTTCCAGGTGCTGCGCAGTTTGCCGAACTGGAATGCCACGCCACGCTCGGTCTGGCTGATGGTGCGGGTCCAGGCGGGGTACTGCTCGGCGACCGTCTTGTTGGCATCCCACTGGTTGAGCAGCTCCCCCTGCCAGTTGAGCTTGAGGGTGAGGGGGGCATCAGTGTGGTTGATGAGGCGGGTACGAACCAGCGCAGTGCGGGCATCGCCGTAGCGCAGCTCCAGCTCCAGGGTGAAGGGGTCGAATTCGAAGCGTTGCACCAGCGCCCCCGGGATGGCGTACAGCGCCTGCTTGCTGGCGCTGGTGAGGGGAAAGGCGCGGCCGCTCTCGTCGCTCAGGGTCAGCTTGTCCAATTCGCTTGCGAAGAACAGGCTGTACTCCTCTGCGATGACCATGGGGCCGGTAAAGCCGCCCCATTCGCTGTCGCTGGCGGGCAGCAGGAAGCCGTGCCAGGCACCGAGATCGAGCAGCGGGTTGTATTTGAGGTTGGCGTAGCTGTCAAAGTCACGGAACTGGAGCGGGGTGCCGCTGCGGTCGATCACGTTCTGATACTGGTTCGCCAGGGTGGCGCTGGGGGCGGCCGGGCTGCTGGAGTCATTGCCGTTGCAGGCAGTGAGGCCGAACAGGGCGACGCTCAGGGTGATGGAAAGTAAATTATTACGAAACATCTCTCGCTCCAATGACAGTTTTTGTAGGTTGAGGAAGGTGTTTTTAGTGATTATTTTAGTGAAAGCGTTTACGGGAGCCATTATAGGGCGATTTTGACGGGATTATTGGCGCTGTGTCACAGTGCAGGAGGGGCGAGTGTGAGCCTGATCACCCGGTTACATGAGGTTACATAGCTTTGTGTTTTAGTAATTATTTACTTTTGTGGTGGCAGTCAGTGAGAGAGAGGAGG
Source organism: Aeromonas sp. QDB63 (assembly GCF_027707425.1). Classification (NCBI taxonomy): domain Bacteria; kingdom Pseudomonadati; phylum Pseudomonadota; class Gammaproteobacteria; order Aeromonadales; family Aeromonadaceae; genus Aeromonas; species Aeromonas sp. QDB63. The sequence continues at coordinate 107,407 of NZ_JAPCIS010000002.1, read as the reverse complement.
GGCAGGTACGCAGGTATTGGTGGGGGGTCAGGCCGAACTCCTCCTTGAAGCGCGCGGCAAAGCGGCCGGGGGAGTCGTAGCCACAGGCGAGGGCGGTCTGAAGCGGCGTGAGCCCCTGTTGCAGCAGGGTGAGGGCGTGCCCCAGGCGTACCTGGGTCAGCACCTGGCGAAAGCTGCGCCCCTCGGCGGCCAGCTTGCGGACCAGAGAGGCGCGGCTCATGGCGAAGTGGGTCGCTACCGTCTCCAGCCGGTGATCAAGACCAGGCTCCACGCTGAGGTAACGGGCCAGCCGTTCCCCCAGGGTCATGGTGGTGGCAGGAAAGAGCAGGCCAAGGCCCCCCGCTTCCCTGAGCTCGCCATAAAACCCTTGCAGCAGCTGGGTCTGGGTCGTCTCGCAGAGCTGCCGCTGCGCCATGGTGGTGACGAGATCGAAGCAGAAGGCGAGGGCCGACGTCACCCTGATGGCCGGTGGCTTGAGGAGATCGAGGGTGCTCTCTGCCAGCCACTCGGCCGGTGGCGGGGCCAGCAGGGTGAGCGCCTGGGAGCGAAACGTGCCCTGCTCCGGCTGGTTGACGAAGGTGAGCCGGTGACCCGCCGGGATCAGCAGCCAGCTCTCCTTGTCAAAGGAGAGGCGCTGCTCCCGCCACCACAACTGCTTGCGGCCTTGCTGCACCCAGATGAGGGTCGGCGCGTAGATGAGCACCCGGCGCAGGGGCTGCTGGCGGATCCCGAAGTAGTGATTCAGTTGCAGCAGGGGCGTGCTCATCGGGCGGGCTCCTAGGGGGTGGTGAAGGTGGCGGTCAGGGTGGCCTTGCCAAGGGCGAGGCTGTTGAGCATGTAGCCTACCATGGCGGGCGGGGTGTTGGCCTTCACCTCCAGTGCCTTGGGCAGGGCCCAGACGGTGAACTGGTAGCGGTGCATGCCGTGACCGGCGGGCGGGCAGGGGCCGCCATAACCCTGGGTACCGTAGTCGGTGCCAAGCTCCAGCCCCTGCTTGATCTTGCCGGAGGCATTGCTCGGCAGCTCGCTCTGGCTGGCCGGCAGGTTCACCACCAGCCAGTGCCACCAGCCGCTGCCGGTGGGGGCGTCCGGGTCATAGGCGGTGATGGCGACGCTCTGGGTGCCGGCGGGCAGGCTCTGCCAGCTCAACTGGGGGGAGCGGTTCTCGCCGCTGCAACCAAAGCCGTTGAAGCTGAAGACCTTGTCCATGGGTTCACCCTCGCGGATGTCGGTACTCTTGAGGGTCATGGCGCCGGCGGGCAGAGCCGCGAGGCAGAACAGGGGCAGCAGCGGGATAATGGGGGATCTCATGATGGGCACTCCTTTGTGTGAATATGGCATTCACTCTAAGGGGGCTGGCTCAAAACAGAGTGCCCGTATGGCTCAAATTATGCCATGTAGGCGGCTTTTGTGAGCTGTTCGGGGCTTTTGAGGGGCATAAAAAAACCGGCATCCTGGGATGCCGGTTTTTGGGAGAGGCGAGGGGCCTTAGCGCAGGATCATCTCGTCACGGCCCGGGCCGACGGAGACCATGGGCACCGGCACGCCCAGCAGGGCTTCGATGCGCAGCACATAGTCCTGGGCAGCCTTGGGCAGCTCGGCGAAGGTGCGGCAGGCGCTGATGTCTTCGCTCCAGCTCTCCATCTTCTCGTAGACGGGGGTGAGGGCGGCGGTCTGCGGCCAGATCGGGTTCTCGGTGTGGGCACCTTCGTAGGCCACGCAGATCTTCAGATCCGGCAGACCGGTCAGGCAGTCCAGCTTGGTCAGGGCCACTTCGGTGGCCGCCTGCAGCTCGACGCCGTTCTTGGTGGCGACGGCATCGAAGTAACCCACGTCACGGGGACGGCCGGTGGTGGCGCCGAACTCGTTGGTGATCTTGCGGAACTCGTCCTGGTTCTCCATGGCGGTCAGCAGGGTGCCGGTACCGACGGAGGAGCTGAATGCCTTGGCCACGGCGATGACGCGCTCCGGGCGCAGGCCCGGCAGACCGCCACCGATGCCGGCGTAGGCGCCGGAAACGTGGGAGGAGGTGACCCAGGGGTATTCGCCGTAGATGAGATCACGGCCGGCGCCCAGCTGGGCTTCGAACAGCAGGGTCTTGCCTTCGGCTTGCAGTGCCTTGAGGGGCATGCTGACGTTGCAGACGGCGTCCAGCCAGGGAGCGGACACTTCCAGCAGCCAGTCGGCCATCTCCTGGGCGGTCTGGGTGAATTCGAAGTCCGGATAGAGAGCCTTCATCTGCGGCAGTTTCCAGTCCAGCATGAACTGGATGCGCTCGACCAGCACGTCCGGCTGTTTCAGCCAGCCCACCAGGATCGCCTTTTTCATGACCCGATCACCGTAAGCCGGGGCGATGCCCTGACGGGTGGAGCCGTAGGCGCCGTCACCCAGGCGTTGCTCTTCCAGGGTGTCTTCCAGCGCGTGCAGCGGCAGGCAGAGGGTGGCACGGTCAGAGATGGCGAGCTTGGGAGTGACGCCGGAGGCCTTGACCTCTTCCAGCTCGACGGTGAGCTTCTCGGGGCTGATTACCATGCCGGGGCCCAGCACGACCAGACAATCCGGGTTGAAGACGCCGCTCGGCACCTGGTGCAGCTTGAAGGTGCCCAGATCGTTGACCACGGTGTGGCCGGCGTTGTTGCCGCCCTGGAAACGAATACTGGCGCCAGCCTGGCCTGCCAGATAATCGACGATGCGGCCTTTGCCTTCATCACCCCAGTTAGCACCTACGACTACGATAGACGACATGACTCTTTCTCCTAAGACGTTAGGCGTCCATCCTAGGAGCCCCGTGAGGATTAGAAAAATTAATTATCTTTATAATTCCGATAAGGAAGCCATATAATTCCGGTGCAATTATCGACACCGCGCTCCCTTTCGTGGTGACCGTGCCCTGGCGGCGCTGGCCCTGCCATCGACCCGAGAGAAGAGGAACCCCATGCTGGACATTCACTGGCTGCACACCTTCGTCACCCTGGCCCGGTTGCAGCACTTCGGCCAGACGGCCACCGAACTGCACATGACGCAACCCAATGTGAGCCTGCACCTCAAGAACCTGGAGCAGGCGACCCGGGTCAAGCTGGTGGAGCGCAGCCCGTTTCGCCTGACCCAGGCGGGGGAGCGGCTGCTGCAAAGCGCCGAGCGCGCCATCAACGAGTTGCAGCTCTGCCAGTCCGATCTCAATGCCCTGAGCCAGTTGAGCCAGGGTACGCTCGCCATCGCCGCCAGCGACATCATCTCGCGCCTGCTGCTCATCCAGCCGTTCCAGCGCTTCAAGCAGGCCTTCCCCGGCATCGACCTAACCCTGTTCAACACCACCTCGGATCAGGCGGCGGATCTGGTGCGGGCGGGCAAGGCGGATCTGGGCTTCGTGATGGCACAAAAGCGCAGCGAGCCGCTCTTCTACACCGAGTTGCAGCAGGTGACCTGGTGTGCCCTGGGGCACGGCCTGGCCCGCTGGCAGGCGCGGGCCAGCTCGGGGGAGAGCGATCCTCTGGACGAGCCGACCCTGATCCTGCTGGGGCACGACACCCGGACCCGGGCATTGATCGACCCCTCCCTGCCCCTGCTCGGCCTGCCGAGCTGCCGCATCATGGAGGTAGGGAGCGTGGATGCCCAGCTCGACTGGGCCGAGGCGGGCTTTGGCGTCGCCATCGTGCCGGATTTCTCCCTTCACCCCAGGCTCAAGCTGACCGCCCCGGTGACCCGGCTCACCGATTTTCCCGGTACCAGCCTGGGGTACGTGGTGCGCCAGAACCAGGTGCTGTCGCGGGCCATCAAGCAGCTGCTGCACTGGGTGGAGGAGGAGATCCAGAATCCGGCGCTGCTGCTGGCGCCGTGACAGGCCAGGCGCCCGTTCCCGATAACCAAGAGGCCACCCCTGGGGTGGCCTCTTGGTTGGTGTTCATTGCCCGGCGGGGGCTGTGGTCCCCACCGCGTGGCTGGGCGGGCTGGCCGGCATGGCCTCCGGTGATGGCGCCTCCAGCGGCGTTGCCGACGAGGCGGGCGCCTCAGGCGGGGTCAGGGGATGGCCTGGTTCCAGGGTTGCGCTGCCCGGTGTGGGCGGCTCGGTCAGTGCCGGGGCCTGGTTGGTTGAGGCCGCCCCCGAACTGGTTGAGAGGGTCGCGGCGGCCGGCTGCTCCGGCAAGGTGTCGGACCCCTCTAGTGGCGCGGTGCCTTCCAGGGGGCCTGTCCCATCGGTCGGTGTGGCCGCGCTGCTCGCCGGGGACAAGGTCGGCAAGGCACCCGAGGTGGCCCCTGCCCCGGATGCCGTGAGGGTGTCCGCCGGGAGGGTGGGCACGGCATCCAGCATGCCGGGATGGAGCAGGGCGATGCTACCCGCCTGCATGCCTTCCCAGGTGAGGGTGGTCAGTGCCGGATGCAGCCGGGTGAACTGCTTGAGCCGCTCGTTCAGCACGTCCCGCAGGGTGCGCACCTCGCTCTCGGGCAGACTGGCCAGCGCCACCAGTTCGGCGGTGACGGCGAAGGTATTGACGCCGCTTGTCTGCCCCGGATAGAGGTTGGCGCCAATGCGGCTGCGATCGTAGTAGGGGTGCTGCTTGAGCAGCTTGTCCACCTGTTCCCCCTCGATGGGAATGAGGCGGGCCTGACAGCGGCCGGTGAGATCGCCGATGGCCTGATTGGGGTGACCGGCGACCACGAAGGCGGCATCCAGGGTGCCGTCACAGAGCCCCTCCAGCCGGTTGCCCGCGGAGATCACGGGCGGGCGGCTGAAGTCGGCGATCCGCCACCCCATGGCATCGAGCAGGGCCCGGCTGGTGACCCTGTCCCCGGAGTTGGGGGCGCCGACATCGACCCGCTTGCCCTTGATGTCGGCCAGGGTGGTGATGTTGCTGGTGGCGCTGGCAATCAGGGTCAGGGACTCCTTGTGGAGCCGCAACAGGCTGCGCAGCTGATCGTCCGGGGCCTGGCCCGCGAAGGGGCCGCTGCCGTGCACCGCATGGTAGAGCACATCCGACTGCATCAGGGCGAGCTGTACCTCACCCTTGGCGAGCGCCGCCAGATTGGCGATGGAGCCCGAGGTACTCTGCACCGTGCAGTGCAGGCCGAGGCGGGCACTCTCCTCGTTGAGCAGGCGGCAGATGGCGCCTCCTGTCGGGTAGTAGACGCCGTTGAGGGCCCCCGTGCCGATGGTGACATAGGCGGGGGAGGCGAAGAGGGAGGGCGCCAGCACGGCCGCGAGCCAGGGCAGGGCGGTACGTGACAGACGCAACAGGGCAGAGAAGGCGAATGGGCGCATAGTGGACCGAAACCGTGGCTGAACATGAGGAGGAGGCGGGCTCATCCCGTGATGAGCCTCATCTTATCCGTATCAGACGGGAAGCTGAACGGATTTTACCGCTTTTGCGCGCACCGGGCGGCCTGGGGCCGCCGCCCGGGACGGTTCGCTAGCGGGTCTGGAGAATGGCTTTCTCCATGCGGGCCAGGGCCTCGGTGAGACGGGCCCGGGTGCAGCCAAAGTTGAGCCGCACGAACTGGCCGTTGCCGAACTGGGCGCCGGGGGAGAGACCCACGCCCGCCTGTTCGAAGAAGGCGACGGGATCGTCCAGGCCCAGGGCGCTCATGTCGATCCAGGCGAGGTAGGTGGCCTGGTTGCGGGCCAGCTTGACGCCGGGCCAGCGGGCCACGGCCTGCTCGATCAGGGCCAGGTTGCCGGCCAGGTAGTCGAGCTGTTCATTCAGCCACTGCTCGCCCCCCTCATAGGCCGCCTCGGCCGCCACGAACCCCAGCAGATTGACGTCGGCGCTGATGCCGCGCATCGCCTGTTGCAGCTTGAGCCGCAGGCGGGCATTGGGGATCACGGCGAAGGAGCAGCACAGCCCCGCGATGTTGAAGGTCTTGCTCGGCGCCATCATGACGGCGGAGCGCTCGGCCGCCTCCGGGTTCAGGGCACCATAGGGGATGTGGCGGGCATCCTTGTCCAGCAGCAGGTCGCAGTGGATTTCGTCGGAGCAGATCACCAGGTTGTGGCGCTCGGCGATGGCGTCGATGGCCAGCAGTTCTTCCCGGGTGAAGACGGTGCCCCCCGGGTTGTGGGGGTTGCACAGCAGCAGCAGATCCGCCGAGGGGGCCTGACGCTCAAGCTCTTCGAGATCCAGCACCCAGCGGCCTTCTTCCTCTACCACGGGGACGGTGAGCAGGGGGCGGTCATTGAAGCCCGGTGCCTGCAGGAAGGGGTAGTAGACCGGCTTGGGGGTGATGATGCCGCGCCCGTGCTGGCTCCAGGCCTTGCAGGCGAGGTTGAGGCCCGGCACCACCCCGGGCAGGAAGACGAGCCATTCGGGCTGGATGGTCCAGCCATAGCGGCTGGCCAGACGCGATACGATCAGTTCGATGAGCCGGGGAGAGGGGCGCGAATAGCCGAAGATGCCGTGGGCGACCCGTTTGGTGAGGGCCTCCAGTACGGCGGGGGGAGAGACGAAGTCGGTGTCTGCGACCCACATGGGCAGGACATCCTGACCCTTGTATTTGTCCCATTTCAGGCTCATGGTACCGCTGCGATCTATTTCCCGGTCAAAATCAAACATGTTAAATCCTTGTACTGGCGCTGGATGGGCTTCCAATGTACGGACTTGGACGCCCCCCCGCAACCCTTGAGGTGGCTGTTGATAATGGCATAAAATAGCCGCCGCCATACGCCAAGCCTGCCCGCATCTGGCTCCTTTTTTTCTTCCATATCAATGGTATCTCTATGAGTTTGCTGTCTGCTGCCCGCAAGAGGCCGGATCCCGTCTCTCTTTCGTTTCTCGCCGTGACCTTCATGTCCGGGGTGGCGGTGGCGCTGCAGGTGCCGACCTTGAGCCTGTTTCTGGCCGAGGAGGTGCAGGTGCGCCCCTTCCTGGTGGGGCTCTTCTACACGGTGAACGCAGTGATCGGCATCCTCATCAGCCAGTGGCTCGGCCACCGCTCCGACAACAAGGGGGATCGCAAGCAGCTGATCCTGCGCTGCTGCTTCGCCGGCATCGTGCTCTCCCTGCTGTTTGCCTGGAACCGGCAGTACTGGTTGCTGGTGAGCCTGGGGGTGCTGCTGGCGAGCCTGACCGCCACCGCCAGCCCGCAGTTGTTCGCCCTGGCGCGGGAATACGCCGACAGCCGCAACAAACAGGCCGACATGTTCAGCTCGGTGCTGCGGGCCCAGTTCTCCCTGGCCTGGGTGATAGGGCCGCCCATCGCCTTCGCGCTCGCCATCGGCTACGGCTTCGAGGTGATGTATCTGGCCTCGGCGCTGGCCTATGTTATCTGCGCCTTCGTGGTGTGGCGCTGGCTTCCCTCCCTGCCGCTGCCGGTGATGGACAGCGAGGTGGAGCGGGTGAGCAGCTGGCGGGATCCGTCGGTGCGGGCGCTCTTCATCGCCTCCACCCTAATGTGGACCTGCAACAGCATGTACCTCATCAACATGCCCCTCTACATCACCCGCGAGCTGGGGCTGGAGGAAAAACTGGCCGGTTTGCTGATGGGCACGGCGGCGGCCCTGGAGATCCCCTTCATGCTGCTGGCTGGCTACTACACCCGGCGCTTTGGCAAGCGGCCCATGATGCTGCTGGCGGTGCTGGCCGGGGTCGGTTTCTATGGCGGTCTCGTGACCCTGTCGAGCCAGCATGCCCTCATTGCGCTGCAACTGCTCAATGCCATCTTCATCGGCATCGTGGCCGGCATCGGCATGTCCTATTTCCAGGACTTGATGCCGGGGCGCGCCGGGGTGGCGACCACGCTCTTTTCCAACAGCATCCGCACCGGCTCCATCATGGCGGGGGCCATCGCGGGGACGGTGGCGGAGCTCTGGAGCTTCCACGGGGTCTTCATGGTGGCGGCGGCCCTGGCGCTGATGGCGCTGGCCGCCTGCTGGCGGGTCCCCAACGTATAGGGGATGCAAAAGGGAGCCGATGCCCGGATGTGCCGGCACCAGTGCCCCGGTCGTGCGGGGCTGAAGCGGCCTTACCTGGGGTTGTCTCCCTGGTATTCGATGCGCAGGCAGCGCAGCAGCAGCTCGGCCGCCGGCCCCAGCGCCTCCACCGAGGGGGTGAGCAGGTAGGTGTAGAGATAGCGTTCGTTGCCGCCGGTGAGATCGAGCTGCACCAGCGAGCCCTCGGCGAGCTCCTCCTGCACCAGGTGGCGGGGCACCCAGGCGTAACCCATGCCAAGGCGCACCATGTTGAGCACCTCGTGATAGTGGGTCGCCTTCCAGCCGGTGTCGTCCGCATCGTTCCAGTCCACCGAGCGGTGGATGGGGGGATGCAGGCTTATCTGGTTGTGGCTGGCCAGCACCTCGGCGGTGATGGGCTCTCCCTGCTCCGCAAGGGGGTGGCCCGCTGCGCACAGAGGAAGCAGACAGACTTCGTCCAGCGGCAGGCCGGTGCGATCCTGGGGCAGGTGCTCGGAGAGCATCAGATCTCCCGCCTGCAGCGCATTGAAGTGGCAGTGGATCCGCTCGTGCAGGTTGATGCGGCAACCGCGGCTGCGGGGGTAGAAGTGGGCCAGCGCCCGGTAGAGGCGCTCCCGCGGCTGCACCACGGACACATAGAGGTTGATCTGCGGCTCCCACTGCCGCTCCAGGTTGTTGGCCAGGTTCTCCAGCTCTTCCACCTGCTGGCTGAGCTGGCGCGCCCGCTTGAGGAAGATCTCCCCCGCCGGCGTCAGCACCGCCTTGCGTCCCCGCACCTCCAGCAGGGCCACCCCCAGACTCTGTTGCAGCTTGGCAACCGCATGATTGAGGGAGGATTGGCTCTTGTTCAGCGCCTCGGCAGCCTGGGCATAACCGCCGCAGTCCACCACTGCCTGAAAGATCCGCCATTGCTCAAACGTGCTCTTGGGACGAAACATAGTGCAACCTGTCTGGGGCCGATGGGATTCAACAGGGCGCGCCTTGGCACCCCCTCTTCACTGTAATCCCATCCGGTTGATTTGTTGATTTATTTGGGCTGGGCCACGAAGGTCTTGCCGCTCTGGCCCTGACTGTCACGCCCCATCAGGTAGAGATAGAGGGGCATCAGATCGGCCGGGGTCTTGAGGGTTTGCGGATCTTCCGCCGGGAAGGCGCTGGCCCGCATCCTGGTGCGGGTGCCGCCCGGGTTCAGGGTGTTGACCCGCACAGTGGTGTTCTCCAGCTCGTCCGCCAGCACCTCCATCATGCCTTCGACGGCGAACTTGGAAATGGCATAGGTGCCCCAGTAGGCGCGCCCCTTGCGGCCCACGCTGGAGGAGGTGTAGACGATGGACGCCTCGCCGTGCTCCTTGGCGGTCTGGCGAAGGAGGGGCAGCAGCGCCTGGGTCAGCAGGAATTCGGATTTGACGTTGACCTGCATCACCTCGTCCCACTCCTGCTCCTGAATGTGTTCGAACGGCGACAGGGTGCCGAGCAGCCCGGCGTTGAACAGCACGCCATCGAGGCGGCCGAACTGCTGGGCGAAGGTCTCCGCCATACCGCGGTAGTGGGCGGCAGTAGCCCCTTTCAAGTCCACCGGCACGATGGCGGGCAGGGGGTGACCGGCCGCTTCAATCTGGTCGTAGACCGCCTCCAGCTTGGCACTGGTACGCCCGAGCAGGATCACGGTGGCACCGTGGGCCGCATAGGTGAGGGCCGCTTCGCGGCCGATGCCGTCACCGGCACCCGTCACCAGAATGACCTTGTCCTTGAGCAGATCACGGGGGGCCTGATAGTCGAGCATGTGGACTCCTGTTAACAATGCCTGGCGGCTTGGCGCAACGAATCGAGTGGGCAAGTGTACTGATCCGGCCCGGCAGTTGACCAGTATGAGACGGCAAAAATGTGAATAAAACAGGGCGATAGCGTCGATCCCTCCGCCCTTGGCACGGGAGATGGCAGAGTTTTTGCGCGAGGGGGGCAAACTCCTTACTATGTGAAAAAACCGGACATTGAGCGGAGCATCAAGTGGCATTTTTGACCGAGTACGGCCTGTTTCTGGCCAAGACCCTCACCTTCCTGCTGGCCATCGGCGCCGTCATCCTGATGGTGGCGAGCAGCCGCCAGCCCAAATCCCGCAAGGGGGAGCTGGTGGTGACCGATCTCTCCGGCGAGCTGGAGCAGGGGCGCCATCAACTGCAGGCAGCCCTGGCGGGCAAGGCCGAGCGCAAGCAGATGGAGAAGACCCGCAAGGCGGAGCACAAGGCCAAAGCCAAGGGGGAGGATGAGCGCAGCCGGCTGTTCGTCATCGACTTCAACGGCAGCATGGATGCCAAGGAAGTGGCCTCCCTGCGGGAAGAGGTGAGTGCCGTGATAGGCGTGGCCCGGCCCGGGGACGAGGTGCTGCTGCGCCTCGAATCCGGCGGCGGCGTGGTGCATGGCTACGGCCTGGCCGCCTCCCAGTTGCAGCGGCTGCGGGACAAGGACATCACGCTGACCGTGGCCATCGACAAGGTGGCGGCGAGCGGTGGCTACATGATGGCCTGCGTCGCGGACAAGATCCTGGCGGCGCCGTTCGCCATCGTCGGCTCCATCGGGGTGATTGCCCAGATGCCGAACTTCAACAAGCTGCTCAAGAAGCACGACATCGAATTCGAGATGCACACCGCAGGCCAGTACAAGCGCACCATCACCATGTTCGGCGAGAACGACGATCTGGGGCGGGAGAAGTTTCGCGAGGAGCTGGGGGCCATCCACGAGCAGTTCAAGGCCTTCGTGGCCGAGCACAGACCCGGTCTCGACATCGACAAGGTGACCACCGGCGAGCATTGGCTGGCGAGCCAGGCCAAGCAGCTCGGTCTGGTGGATGCGCTTTGCACCAGCGATGACTACCTGCTGGCCCAGGCCAGCCATCACAAGGTGGTCGGCATCCGCTACAGCAAACCCAGGAGCCTGACCCAGAAGCTTGGCAAGCAGGCGGCACTGGGGCTGGAGGCCGGCCTTGGCCGGCTGTGGCAGCAGAGCCCCTGGCGCTGAGAACCTGTTTCGAGCTTACTGCGAGGTCGTGATCAAGGCTCATGTGCTGCTCGGAATCCTCATGTGTATCTACACACTCCGGTTCCTGCGCTGCTCTTCACCTTGCTGACGATCTCTCGCTACAGCTCGTGAACAGGTTTTATAGCTCAGTGCAAAGGACTAAAAAGAGAGCCGGGCATTGCCCGGCTCTCTTTTTTTATTGCGTCGGCTCTGCAGGCCGATGGCGCACCTCAGCGCTGGAAGGGGTAGACGGAACCGAGTTTCAGGATCTGGGTCAGCTCGTCCAGGGCGGTGCGGGTCTCCAGCACCAGGGAGGGGTCCCGCAGATCGTCCAGCGCCAGGCTGTCGCGATAGTGCTTCTCGACCCACTGATCCAGGCGGGCAAACTGGCTGTCGGTGATGAGGCAGGCCGGGTTGACCGCGGCGAGCTCGGTGTCGTTCATGGCAACCCGCAGGCGCAGACAGGCGGGGCCGCCGCCGTTTCTCATGCTCTGCTTCACATCCATGTAGTGGACGTCCTTGATGGGGGTGCCCAGGGTCACCAGCCTGGCCAGATAGGCGGACACAGCCGGGTTGTCGCGGCATTCGGTGGGGGCGATGATCGCCATCTCGCCGGATGGCAGGGTGAGGATCTGGGTGTTGAACAGGTAGGACTTCACCGCATCCTGCACCGACACCTCTGCAGTCGGCACCTCGATGAAATGCAGTTCCCCGTCGCCGAACTTGGTACGCACCTCGGCAAGCGCCGCCTCGGTATGGAGGAACGCCTGCTGGTGGAAGAAGAGCACGTTCTGGTTGCCCACCGCGATGACGTCGTTGTGGAACACCCCCTGATCGATCACGTCCGGGTTCTGCTGGATGAAGACCGCGCTCTCATCCCCAAGGCCATGCAGGCGGGCGATGGCCTGGCTCGCCTCCAGGGTCTGGCGGGCCGGATAGCGTTTGGGGGCGGGCTGGGAGACGTCGAAGGCGCTGCGGCCATAGACGAACAGCTCGACCCCCGCTTCGCCATAGGCGCGGCACAGCCGGGTGTGGTTGGCGGCGCCTTCGTCACCGAAGTGGTCGTTTTCCGGCAGATGCTGGTGGTGATAGAAGTGGCGATCGTTGTTGAACACGGCCCGCAGGATGCGCCCGGTCACCTCGGGCTCCAGGGAGCGGTGGAACTTGTTGGTCAGGTTGGCGGGGGTGAAGTGAATGCGGCCATCCTGGGTGTCGGCGCTCGGGGAGACGGTGGCGGCGTTGGCGGTCCACATGCTGGAGGCGGAGTAGCAGGCGGCCAGCACGGCGGGGGCCTGTCTGGCGGCCTGGGTCAGGACGCTGGCATCGTTGCCGGTGAAGCCCAGGCGGCGCAGGGTCGCGAGATCCGGTCTCTCCTGTGGCGCCAGCACGCCCTGCACCATGCCGAGGTCGGTCAGCGCCTTCATCTTGCGCAGCCCCTGCTTGGCCGCTTCCTTGGGGTTGGAGGCCTCTTTGGCGTTGCTCTGGGAGGCGACGTTGCCATAGGAGAGGCCGGCATAGTTGTGGGTGGGGCCGACCAGGCCGTCGAAGTTGACCTCGAAGTGCTTCATGATCACATCCTTTCGATTTTTATATGGGGAGCGGTTCCTTCCGCGCACAAAGCTGCGGTGTGCGGCCATTATAAAGAGATTTCATCCTTTGTAACAAGCTGATAACCAGAATGGGTTTTTATGTCACAAGGGTGGCTGGATATGTCATTTCCAATCTAAAAAAGGGGGGGATATAGCATAAAAACAAAAAAGCGGTTGCTTCCCGCGCCCCGGCTTCGCATTAATAAATAAAGAAGCAGGGCGGTTCGGGCTGTCGGGCAAATTGACCCGCAAGATTGCTTTTTCCCGTCAAATCTCTTATACAGCCCCACAAAACCGCACGCCAACCCCGTCGGGTGCAATGAGGATAATAGTTACAGCATGGGCAAATCACTGGTCATCGTGGAGTCTCCGGCCAAGGCCAAGACCATCAACAAATATTTGGGCAAGGACTACGTGGTGAAATCCAGCGTAGGCCACGTGCGCGATCTGCCGACCAGCGGCAGCGCCAGCACCGAGCCCAAAAAACCTGTCATTCGCGGCATCAAGCTCAGCGAATCCGAGAAGGCGGCCAAGGATCGCAACGCCCTGTTCTCAAGGATGGGCATCAACCCGACCGCAGGCTGGCAGGCCAACTACCAGATTTTGCCCGGCAAGGAAAAAGTGGTCAGCGAGTTGCAAAGTCTGGCCGCCAAGGCCGACACCATCTATCTCGCAACCGACTTGGATAGAGAGGGGGAAGCGATCGCCTGGCACCTGCGCGAGATCATCGGTGGCGACGACAGCCGCTACAAGCGCGTGGTGTTCAACGAGATCACCAAGAGCGCCATCCAGGAGGCGTTCGCCCAGCCGTCCGAGCTGAACATTCATCGTGTCAACGCCCAGCAGGCCCGTCGTTTCCTCGACCGGGTGGTGGGCTACATGGTCTCCCCGCTCTTGTGGAAGAAGCTGGCCCGCGGCCTCTCCGCCGGTCGGGTGCAATCTGTCGCGGTGCGCCTCATCGTCGACAAGGAGCGCGAGATCAAGGCGTTCGTGCCGGTGGAGTTCTGGGATCTCAACGCCGACCTGCTCACCGCCGAGAAGAGCGAGCTGCGCATGGAGGTGGTCAGCCGCAATGGTGCCGACTTCAAGCCGGTGACCCAGGCCGAGACCTTCGCCGCCGTGGCGGCCCTGGAAGGGGTCGACTACAAGGTGGTGAACCGGGAAGACAAGCCGACCGGCTCCAAGCCGTCCGCTCCCTTCATCACCTCCACCCTGCAGCAGGCGGCTTCTACTCGTCTGAGCTTCGGGGTCAAGAAGACCATGATGATGGCCCAGCGTCTCTATGAAGCGGGTTACATCACCTATATGCGTACCGACTCCACCAACCTCAGCAAAGAGGCGGTGGACGCGGTGCGGGAATACATCGGCGAGCAGTATGGCGCCGCCTACCTGCCGAGCGAGCCGAACCTCTACGGCGCCAAGGCCAATGCCCAGGAGGCCCACGAGGCGATCCGCCCCTCCAGCGTCCAGGTGACTGCCGAGATGCTGGAAGGGATGGAGCCCGATGCCATGCGGCTCTATGACCTCATCTGGCGCCAGTTTGTCGCCTGCCAGATGACCCCGGCCCAGTACGACTCCTCCACCCTGACCGTCAAGGCTGGGGAGTTCGAGCTCAAGGCCCGTGGTCGCACCCTGCGCTTCGCCGGCTGGACCAAGGCCCTGCCGCCCATGGGCCGCAAGGGTGAAGACAGCCAGCTGCCGGCGGTGACCGTCGGCGAGGTGCTGAAACTGGTCAAGCTGGATCCGCGCCAGCACTTCACCAAGCCGCCCGCCCGCTTCACTGAAGCGGCCCTGGTACGCGAGCTGGAAAAGCGCGGCATCGGCCGTCCGTCCACTTACGCCTCCATCATCTCCACCATCGTCGACCGTGGGTATGTACGGGTCGAGAGCCGCCGCTTCTTCGCCGAGAAGATGGGGGAGATCGTCACCGACCGCCTGGTGGAAAACTTCGTCGAGCTGATGAACTACGAGTTCACCGCCAAGATGGAAGACAAGCTCGACGGCATCGCCGAGGGGAGCCTGGAGTGGAAGAAGGTGCTCGACGCCTTCTACGCCGAGTTCACCCAGGAGCTGGAGCAGGCCGACAAGCCCCATGAAGAGGGGGGCATGCGTGCCAACCAGATGGTGCTGACCGATATCGACTGCCCGGATTGTGGCCGCAAGATGGGTATCCGTACCGCCACCACCGGCGTCTTCCTCGGCTGCTCCGGCTATGCCCTGCCGCCCAAGGAGCGCTGCAAGAAGACCATCAACCTGGTCAGTGCGGACGAGTTCGTCTCCGCCACCGACGGGGACGAGGCGGAAACCGATGCTCTGCGTGCCAAGCATCGTTGCGGGATCTGCGGCACCGCCATGGACGCCTACATCATCGACGACAGCCGCAAGCTGCACGTCTGCGGTCGCAACCCGGATTGCGATGGCTACGAGGTGGAGCAGGGGCAGTTCAAGCTCAAGGGCTACGAAGGGCCGAGCATCGAGTGCGATCGCTGCGGCTCCGAGATGCAACTCAAGAACGGCCGTTTCGGCAAATACATGGGTTGCACCAACGAGAGCTGCAAGAACACCCGCAAGATCCTGAAAAATGGCGACATTGCACCGCCGAAAGAGGATCCGGTACCCCTGCCCGAGCTGAAATGCACCCAGTCCGATGCCCACTTCGTGCTGCGGGACGGCGCTGCCGGCCTCTTCCTGGCCGCCAGCAACTTCCCCAAATCCCGCGAGACCCGTGCGCCCCTGGTGGAGGAGCTCAAGCGCTTCCGCGATCGCCTCTCTCCCAAGCACCAGTACCTGGCGGACGCCCCGGCGTCAGATCCTGACGGAAACGCCTCCGTGGTGCGCTTCAGCCGCAAGACCAAGGAGCAGTACGTGATGACCGAGGTCAACGGCAAGGCGACAGGCTGGACAGCCCATTATGACAACGGAAAATGGCAGGAGAGCCTGCCCAAGGCGAAGAAAGCCTGATGGCGACGCCGCTCACAGCATGATGAAAGAGGCCCCTTGCGAGGGGCTTCTTTGTTGGTGGATGGCGATATACTGGAATGGCTGCATGGATGGCAGCGCAAGACAGGGAGTTGTCATGGAGATACATGAAATACGGCCGGGCATGACCTGCCTGACCCGTGAAGGGACAGCCTATGTGCTGGAGGTGGACAGACAGAGTCTGCTGGTGCTCTTGCAACGGGAGGATGAGACCATCCCGGTACAGGTGCGCAGCGATGACATTCTGGGGCCCATTGCCGGCGACTAGGGAAGAGAACGTGACGGAGGGCGACCACAGAGGCCCTCCCTTTGTTGCAAGAGCCCCCATCCCTTCGGGGCGTGCCAGCCTCGTCAGAAGGGAACCAGAAAGAGCAGCTCGGCCAGGTCGGGCTGCCACTGCCACTCCCGCATCCTGACCCGCCCGCCAATCACGGGCACCCCCTCCTCCTGCAGCAGCCCCGCTTGCTTGTCAAAGCCTGCGGATCCTTTTGGCAGCGAAATGGTGCCTGCCGCCCCCAGCACCCGGTGCCAGGGCAGCACCTTGTCGGTCTCCCGCAAGACTTTTCCCACCAGTCGTGCCCGTCCGGGCAGGCCCGCGAGATCCGCCACCTGGCCGTAGCTCACCACGCGGCCGGGGGGGATCAGGGCGAGGATCGCCTCGATGCGGGCCGTCTTGTCCAGGGGGGGCGCGTTCGTTCTCATGATGATGGCTCGTCAAAAAAACAGCAGATGCGCCATTGTGGCGCTTCTGTCATGGGGCTTGCAATCTGTCAGCCGAAGGTCTGGCTCAGTCCCCTGAGCTCGCGGGCCCGCCTGAGCAGCTCCTGGCTGGAGTCGTCCACCGCCTGGATCTTCTGGCTGTTGGCGCGGGAGTATTCGGAGATCTGGTGGATGTTGCGGCTGATCTCCTCCACCACCACCTGCTGCTGCTCCGCGGCGGCGGCGATCTGGGTGGAGAATTCGGTCACCTGATCGATTTCCCCCAGCACCAGGTGCAGGTTGCCTGATCCCTGGCGGGTCATCTCGACACATTCCCGGGTCTGGGCCAG
This sequence comes from Aeromonas sp. QDB63, assembly GCF_027707425.1. NCBI lineage: Bacteria > Pseudomonadati > Pseudomonadota > Gammaproteobacteria > Aeromonadales > Aeromonadaceae > Aeromonas > Aeromonas sp. QDB63. The sequence goes on along the minus strand of NZ_JAPCIS010000002.1, from coordinate 90,875 downwards.
GTTGTCCTGCATCATGCCCTGCCAGCGCTCCAGGGTGTGCTGGATCTGGCTGATGCTGCCCTGGATCTGCTCGGTCGCCTTGTGGGTACGGGTCGACAGGGTGCGCACCTCGTCCGCCACCACCGCAAAGCCGCGCCCCTGCTCGCCGGCACGGGCGGCCTCGATGGCGGCGTTGAGGGCCAGCAGGTTGGTCTGCTCGGCGATGCCCTGGATTTCACCCATCACGCTGCCAATGCGCTCCGACTCGCTGGCGAGCTCCACCGCGGAGTGGAAGGCCTGCTCCGCCTGGCTGGCCAGCCTGGTCATCTGCTGCTGGGTCTGGTCCAGCTGTTCCACCGTGCTCTGGCAACTGCTGCGCGCCTCGGTCACCTGGCCGTTGGTGTCCTGGATGTTGCGGGCGATTTCGTGGGCGGTGCTGGCCATCTGGGTCATGGCAGCTGCCATCTGCTGGGTCTGGGCATCCTGCTCGTTGATGTCGAGGAAGGCGCGGTGTGAGGAGTCCTGCAGATCGGTTGCCAGGGCCTGAAGCGGATGGGTGGCATCGTCGACCCGCCCCAGCACGGTGCGGATCCGGGCCTGCAGCATCTTCAGGTGAAAATCGGCGATGGCCCCCGGGGCATCCCCCGAATAGACCAGCCGGGTCAGGCTGTCATATTGCTGACCGAGCTGCCTGAGATAGCGGGGCAGGGCGATGAGCTCGCGCCAGTAGGCGCCCGCGATGGCGAGTGGGGGAAGCAGCATCAGCAGTGCGGTGAGGGGGCCCTGGGTGAGGGCGGCCCAGACCAGCAGCGCCAGCAGCGGCAGGCCGAGCATCAGCGGCCTGAAACGGCGCAGCGAGGGGCGGGCCGGGGTGCCCCGTTGCTCGGCCGAAAGCAGGGCCCGATAGGCCTGGGCGGCAGCCTGCTTGAGCTGGGGGTCGGGCTTGCAGCGCACCGACTGGTAGCCGCTTATCTTGCCGTGCTCGTAGATGGGGGTGACGTAGGCGTCGACCCAGTAATAGCGGCCATCCTTGCAGCGGTTTTTCACCACTCCCCGCCAGGGGTTGCCCTCCTTGAGGCGATCCCAGAGGTCGGCGAAGGCGGCCTTGGGCATGTCGGGGTGGCGAACCAGGTTGTGGTTGTGGCCGACCAGTTCATCGACCTGGTAACCGGCGATGCGGCAGAAGGCGGGGTTGGCGTAGGTAATGACGCCGCGCAGATCCGTGGTGGAGACGAGTTGCACGTCGGCGGGAAATTCCACTTCACTGTCCACGACCTGGGCGTGTTTGCGGGCCATAAGGGTAAGCTCCGATCTGTTTGCTGATTGTTATTGTGGCGGAACCGCAGGGAGGTGCATCCCCTGTCTGGTTTCATCGGGGGCCTTATTTTGCCAACAAAGGCAGATGAAAAGTAGGGGCTAGGTTGGGTTTTTGTTGTCGATGGGTAAAAAAACGGCGACCAAAGGTCGCCGAAAAGAAAAAGATAACACTACCTCTGTGGCACCCGGTAACGCACTTGCAACTGGTCGAGGATGTGCAGCTGGCCGGGCAGACGGGCGACGAAGTGCTCCCACACCTTGCGGGCGGGAGTGCTCCAGGCCACCTCTGCCGTGGCCAGCATGCGCGGGAACAACATGTAGTCGAGACGATCGCGAGAGGTGATCAGTTCCGACCACAAGGGGCTCAGCACCCCCAGGATGTTATCGTTGGCATGGAAATCGGCCGGGGCAGGATCGCATGCATGCACCTGCGCTAGGTTGAGGGTACCCGCCCAGTAGAGTCCCGGCTCGTGGATGTCCTGACTCCAGGCGAGATCCAGATAGAGGTGCTGGGCAGGCGCCATCACCACGGGGTAACCGGATGCGGCGGCATCCAGGCCGGCCTGGAAGCTGGTCCAGGCGAAGACGGTGGCCTCCCGGCTCACCTTGTCACCGTGCAGTATCTCCTCCCACCCCAGCATCTGCTTGCCCTTGCGGGCCAGGTATTGCTGGCAGTGGCGCAGCAGGTGCCCCTGCAGCTCGCGGCAATCCTGATACCCCTGCTCGGCCATCAGCTGCTGGCAGGCGGGACTGTCGGTCCAGACGCCAGTGGGCACTTCGTCACCCCCCATGTGAACCTGACTCCCGGGGAAGAGATCGCACACCTCGTCCATCACGGCGTCCAGGAATCGATAGGTGCCGGGCAGGGCCGGGTTAAGCACGTTGTCGTCGAAATATTGCACCGAGAGGTAGCGGGAGCGGTCTGCCTCTTCCACCAGCAGCTCGGGCAGTGCCTTGATGGCGGCGTGACAGTGCCCCGGGATGTCAATTTCCGGAATGATGGTGATGCCAAGCCCGGCGGCGTAGGCGACCAGTTCGCGCACCTCGCTCTGGGTGTAGTAACCGCCATAAGGGTCGGGGCCGCCGCTCAGCTGGGGCCCCACCGCCAGGCCATGGCCGCGCCAGGCACCCACGGCGGTCAGCTGGGGGAAGGCCTTGATCTCCAGGCGCCACCCCTCGTCATCGGTCAGGTGCCAGTGGAAGCGGTTGAACTTGTAGAGGCTCATCTGCTTGAGCAGGCGCTTGAGGGTGGCGAGGGAGTGGAAGTGGCGGGCACAGTCGAGGAAGATGCCGCGAAAACCGAAGCGCGGTGCATCCCGCACCGTCAGGCAGGGCAGGCTCTCTCCGTGTTGGAGCGCCCACTGGGCCAGGCTCACCAGCCCGTGGCGCCAGCCCGCCTCGCCGGCGGCCCGGATGACGATCTCCTCAGGGGTGATGGTGAGCTCATACCCCTCGGGGGGAAGTGTCGCCTCGACGAGGTGGATCTCCGCATCGTGATCCTGGGTCAGGGCCAGGCCTGTCAGCTCGTTGAAATGGGCGAGCAGGGAGGCGAGGGGAACGGGACCGTCGACGTGGGCCCGCTCGGCCAGCCGGAAGTTGCCTTCTGTATAAATCAGGTGGGCGGGCTGGGGCACGAGGCCGTTGATGGCCTCCACCGGTGGCAGATCGGGGCCCGGGGAGGGCGGGTTGGTCAGGCCAAGGTCTTCCCCCTCCAGCACCAGGGGCTGCAGCTGTCCCTTGCTCTCCAGGCTCAGGAAGAAACCCTTGGGCATATCGGAGTCATGCTTGAGCGGGGTGTTGCGACAGCAGAAGCGCAGCTCGCTCACCCCCTCGTGGGGCACCATGACCTTGTAACTGCCGCTCTGGCGCTCCAGAGCGCCCCCTTCGATCGAGTGGGGATCGATCTGGCGGGCGAGGCAGAAGTGGAGTTTCCAGGGGGCTGCTGGCAGTTGGCTCAGGGTGAAGCGAAACCAGACATCGTCACCGTCACGGTGATCGACCCGGGTGTGGATCAGGGGTGCGGACATGGGAATTCCTCTGATGGGGTGAAGGAAACGGGAGCCTGTCCCGCAGGTGTTGTCGGCCCGGCAAGGCTCAGGGATGCAGACATGGCAGCGCCTCCGTCCTGGCAAACAGGATGGCCCCCTCCAGCGCGTCGCGCTTGGGGGCGACCAGATGGAAGTGGCCCAGACGGGGGGCGAGGCGCGTGCCGATGCCGCCCAGCAGGGCGATCCGGTCTGCCCCGAGCTGGGTCATGCCCTCCAGCAGCATGCCGAGCTGGGCACAGGTCTCATCCAGCAGGGCGGTGGCGAGATCGTCCCCGTCGCTCGCGGCATCGAACACCCAGGGGGCGAAGCGGCCATAGTCGGCCGGGATGGCGCGCGCAGCCCAGCGCACCACCTCGGCCTGATCCCGCTTGAAGTGATCCATCAGGCGCACCGCCAGGGTGCTGGGGGGCAGGATGCCGTCGTGGCAGAGCAGGGACTGCTGGATGGCGCGCAGCCCCAGCCAGGCGCCGCTGCCGAGATCCGAGACGGGGAATCCGCGACCCGAGCAGGTGCGAAGGCGTCCCTCCCGGTAGATGAGCCCCGCCGAGCCGGTGCCCGCGATCAGGATGGCCCCCTCCTGGCCGTCGAAGGCGCCGAGGCAGGCACCAAAGGCATCGGAGGTGAGCTTCACCCGCGCAAACGGGAAGGGCATGGTCAGCATGGCGTGGTAGCAGTCGGCGAGCTCGGCGGAGGCGAGTGCGAGCCCGACTCCCATCCGCTGTTCGCTCTCTCTGGGCAGACCCGCGTCGATGCGGGCCTGATCGATGGCAGCCAGCACATGGCCGTGGGCGAGGGCGATGCCCAGCTCCAGGTTGGAGCCGGCGGCGCGCCCCTCGCCGAGCAGCTTGCCTGCGCTGTTGCGAATGCGGGCCCGGGTGTGGGTGCCGCCGCCGTCCACCCCGACCCAGAACTCAATCATGGGGGCCTCCCTGCGCACTTTGCCAGGTGATGGCCAGGGTAAACCTGGCTGGCGGTATGGAGGATCCAGGGCTCTCCCCGGTGCCAGTGATGTGTGAACTGCTCTCAATCATGGTGGCCTCCTTGTGCGCTCTGCCAGGTGATGGCCAGGGCGAACCAGGCGGCGTGCGGGATCCATTGCTCCCCCCAGCGCCAGTTCTGATCCAGTCGATCCTTGTACGCCTCTGGAATAAAGGCCACGTCATTTTCGTCATCGAAGCCGGCGGTGATGCCGTTGCAGATCCCCCCCTGTGCATTGGGGTAGCCGGCGGTGTATTCCGGGTTGTTGATGCCCTGACCCGCCAGCATGCAGGCGTTGAAGGGGTTTCTCCCCAGGATCCAGTCGAGCTGCTGCTGGCCGAAGGTGCGCAGCAGTGCGCTCTGCCCGGGCAGGTGCTGTGCGGCAGCAAACGCCATGGTGGCGAGCGATGCCAGCCGGGCGTTCTCCCCCTGCCACCAGTAACCGGATTCGTTGTGGTGGGGCATAAAGAAGCTGATGCGCGCTTCTTCGCCGACACCTTTCACATACTGGCGGGCGAGGGCGAAGGGATTGCCTGCCCGGGCCGCGAGAGCCAGCTCGGCCGCCAGGGCCTGCTCGGCGACGGTCCGGGCCGCCCACTGGCGCGCCGGATCCGGCTCGATGGCGAGATACTCCAGCAGCGCCAGTACCGGCAGGCCCGCCTCGGCGGCGTGGTAGTAGGGGCGAGAGCCATCGTCGTTGGCGGCCCAATGGTGGCCGAGATCGGGGTGGGCGCGCTGGCGGGCGCACAGCCGGCCGGCCCGATCCCGCGCCTCGGCGAGCCACTCGGCGCCCAGCGTTCTGGTGAGCTCGACCGCCGCCAGCAGGGAGCAATAGTCGTCGATGATGTTCTCGACCCCGTCATCCAGGTAGGCGAGGTTGTGTTCGCGCAGGTGCAGGTAGCCGCGTCTGGCCGCGTCGGCGTACTGGCTTGTGTCAAGGTCGCCGCCAATCGGTTCCCGGGCGGCGCGGGCCAGGGCGGCGATGGTCATGCCGCCCCCTTGACGAAAACCCGCCTGCCAGTGGGCGGACTTGATCCCCTGCTGGGTCGAATAGGCGCACAGCTCCCGCTGCTCGGGATCCTTGCTCCACTTGTCGAACAGGGTCATGTAGAAGAAGCCGCTCTCGTCCTGCATCCGGCAGAGAAAATCCGCCCCGTGCAACCCCTCGTCATTGAGCCGTTTGCACAGGTTCACCCCGTCGATGTCACGACGTGTCGCCAGGAGTTCCCGGCACTTGAGCAGGGACCAGACCACCATGGGGGTCTGCTGGGGATTGAGGTAGTTGGCGTAGGAGAGGTGACTCAGGTACTTGCTCATGTCGCCGCTGGCGTCGAACCAGCCGCCATGTACGTCCCGGTGCTGATCGGTGCCAAAGAGGCGTGCCCTGCGGTCCGCCCGGTCGAAGGTGCCGCTGGCGCGTTGTCCCTTGAAGTAGTGGATGACATCGGAGAGGCAGCGGCGCGCCAGCAGCCCCCGGTCGATGGCAAAGGGGGGGGCGCGCACCAGACGCTCCTGCGCTTCCGTGGTCACGACGGCCTCCAGCCGGTAGTGGCCGGGCTCGGTGAAGGCGGAGAAATCGGCCCGCCAGTAGTGGCGCCCCTGCCAGCCGGGGACGCTCCCCGCCGCCACCAGCGGCGTCTCCAGCAAAAGGTGGTCGTCCTGCTGGCGCAGCAACCTGACGTGGCCGCGGATATCGAGGTCGGCGCCGCACTGCAGCAGGGCGCTCTTCTCCCCGTGACATTCGTAACCCACCTGGTTGATCAAAAGTTCTATCAAGGTCTTACTCCGAAGGCTCGCCCCTGGCGGGCGAGGCTCATTGCGGGGCCTTGCGGCCCCGACGCGAGGCATGGCCGGGCGACGGCGCCCGGCCGCGGGCCTGCTTACCCCTGTTCGTGGAGGTAGCAGCGCACGAAGTGGTTGTCGGCGAGCCGGGTCACCGGGGGCAGGCTCTCCTTGCAGCGGGGCATGGCCTGATGGCAGCGCCCGGCAAAGGGACAGCCACGGGATTCCGGGGTCCAGAGCGGGATCTCCCCCTTGCGGCCTCCCTCCAGCTCGGCGTGGATGCTCTTCTCGGGATCCGGCACCGCCGAGATGAGCAACTGGGTGTAGGGGTGCTGGGGGTGGTGCAGGATCTCGTCCACCTCTCCCCACTCCACCATGTGACCCACGTACATCACCGCCAGATCTTCCGCCACGTAGCGGGCGGTGGCGATGTCGTGGGTGATGTAGAGCATGGAGACGCCGAGCTCGTTCTTCATCTGCTCCATCAGGTTGAGGATGCCGATGCGAATGGAGACGTCGAGCATGGAGGTGGGTTCGTCCGCCAGCACCACTTCCGCCTCCACCGCCAGGTTGCGGGCGATGTTGACCCGCTGGCGCTGGCCGCCGGAGAGCTGGTGCGGGTACTTTGCCGCGGTCGCCTTGGCGGGGGTCAGCCCCACCTTTTCAAGGAGGCCATAGACCATGTCGGGCAGATCCCGCTTGTCGCTCACCTTGCTGTGCAGCAGCAGGGGGCGGGCGATGTGGTGGTAGATGGTGTGGGTCGGATTCAATGAACCGAACGGATCCTGCCACACCATCTGCACGCTCTGGCGATAGTCCAGCAGGGCGGTGCCCTTGTTGAACTCCTCGAGGTCGCGGCCACGGTAGAGGATGCGGCCGTTGGAGAGCTTGTACATCTTGGCGATGATCTTGGCGATGGTGCTCTTGCCGGAGCCGGATTCCCCCACCACTGCCAGGGCGCGGCCCCGGTGCAGGTTGAAGGTGATGTCGGACAGCGCCCGCATCTTGCCGCTCTTGATGGCGTTGGAGTTGACGGCGAAGTCCTTGTAGAGGTGCTGGACCTCGATGATGGGCGCGTCGGTTTGGGCGATTTGCATGACAGACATCCTTAACAGCCAGCGGCCTTGTCCAGATGGATCGGAAGATCCGGTTGTTCCTCTGCTGCCTCATGAAGGTGGCAGGCAGCCTGTTGGCCGGGCCGGATCTCGGCCAGCCGGGTGTATTCCTGGCGGCAGCGCGCGTGCACCTTGGCGCAGCGTGCCTGGAAGCGGCAGCCCACGGGCACCTCCAGCAGGTTGAGGGGGCTGCCAGGGATCCCCTCCAGCACGGTCTTGGGCCCGTGCAGGGGCGGGAAGGAGTTGCCAAGGCCCCGGGTGTAGGGGTGCAGAGGCGCGGTCAGGATCGCCTTGGCCGGCGCCACCTCCACCAGCTCTCCCGCGTACATGATGCCGATGCGATCGCAGAACTCGACCATGAGCGAGAGGTCATGGGTGATGAAGAGGATGGAGAAGTTGAACTTCTCTTTCAGGGCATAGACCTTCTGCAGGATCTCCCGCTGCACCACCACATCGAGCGCCGTGGTGGGTTCGTCCATGATGAGCAGCTCGGGATTGAGCGCCATGGCAATGGCGATCACCAGCCGTTGGCGCATGCCGCCGGAGAACTGGTGCGGGTAGTCCTTGAGCCGGCTCGGGTGGATGTCGACGATCTCCAGCAGCTCCTGGGCGCGCTTGATCGCCTCATAGCGGGTCAGCCCCGGGTTGTGGGCCAGCAGCACGTCGCAGAACTGCTCCTCCATGCGCAGCACGGGGTTGAGCGCATTCATGGCGGACTGGAACACCACCGACACCTGCTGCCAGCGGTAGCTGCGCAGCCGCTCATCGCCGTAGTGGAGGATGTTCTCCCCCTTGAACAGGATCTCGCCGCCACTGATGTAAGCGGGCGGCTTGTGCAGCCGCGCCACCGAGAAGGCGACAGTGGACTTGCCGCAGCCCGACTCGCCGGCCAGGCCGAACACTTCACCAGGGGCGATGTCGAAGTTGACCGAGTTGACGGCGCGCACGTCGCCGTTCTCGGTGATGTAGTCGACGCAGAGGTTGCGTACCGACAGCAGGGGTTGTTGCGATCTCATGCTGTCTTCTCCTGTACGGCCGGCACCGGCGTGGTGACGGGGGCGGCGAGTTTCTTCCAGCGATTGAGCCCCTTGTGGGAGCGCAGCTGCGGGTTGGCGATTTCGTCGATGGCAAAGTTGAGCAGGGCCAGGCCGGCACCGAGCGTTGCGATGGCGAAGCAGGGGGCAAGGATCTCCCACCAGGCGCCGACCAGGATGGCGCTGGAGGTCTGGGCGTTGTAGAGCATGATGCCCCAGCTCACGACTGTGGGGTCGCCGAGGCCCAGGAACTCCAGGGTCGCCTCGGTGACGATGGCGTAGATGATGGAGCCGATGAAGCTCACACCGATGATGGAGATGAGGTTCGGCAATATCTCTACCAGGATGATGCGCCAGGCCGGCTCACCCAGCACCTCGGCGGCGATGACGAACTCTTTCTCGCGCAGGGCCAGGGTCTGGGCGCGGATGACCCGCGCGCCATAGGCCCAGGAGGTAAAGCCTATGATGAGGGCGATCACCGCCGGTGACGCCTCCCCGATAAAGCTGGCCAGCACCAGCAATAGAGGGAGGTTGGGGATCACCAGCACCACGTTCATCAGGAAGGTGAGGCACTCGTCCACCAGGCCGCCGAAATAGCCGGCGGTGATGCCGATGGCGACGGCGAGGGCGCACACCAGCAGGCCCGCGCTGAAGCCCACCATCAGAGAGATGCGGGCGCCGTTGGTGAACTGGGCCCAGATGTCGTGGCCCATGCGGGTGGTGCCCATCACGAACTCGGTGCTGGGGGGCTGGTGGGGGCGGGCCACCCGCTTGGTCGGTTCGTTGCCTGCCAGAATGGGGGCGAACAGGGCCATCAGCACGAAGCTGACCACGATGAAGAGGCCGCAGGCGGCCTTCTTGTTGCCCAGCAGGATTTTCAAGATAGTCGGCATGCGCATCTTATTTGCCTCCGGTACGCAGACGGGGATCCAGGAAGACGTAGAGCACGTCGGCCAGGAAGTTGAAGCTGAGCATGGTGATGGTCATGATGAGCAGCTGCCCCTGAATGAGCGGGTAGTCACGGGCCAGAATGCCCTGATAGAGGGTCAGGCCCAGGCCGGGATAGTTGAAGATCACCTCGGTGATGAGGGATCCGCCGATGACGAAACCGAGCGCCATGGAGAGGGCGGTGACACTCGGCAGGATGGCGTTGCGGGCGCCGTAGTTGAAGATCACCCGGTTGCTGGAGAGCCCCTTGGCCTTGGCCATGGTGATGTAGTCCTCGCCCAGCAGGTTGATCATGTTGTTGCGCATGGTGATGAGAAAGCCCCCCACCTGCACCATGGCCAGGGTGCCCACCGGCATGATGGCGTGGGTCAGGATGCTCTTGATGTGCTCCCAGCCCCAGTCGGGGGTGATCTCCGGGCTGTAGGCGTAGCCGATGGGCAGCCACTCCAGGCTCACCCCGAACAGGAAGAGCGCCAGCAGCGAGATGACCACAGGCGGAATGGCCTGCATCACCAGAGTGAGCGGGGAGAGGATGCTGTCGAGGCGACCGCCCCGGTGCCAGGCGGCGAAGATGCCGACGATGGAACCGATGGAGAAGCTCAGAATGGTGGAGGTGCCCACCAGAAACAGGGTCCAGCCGATGGCGCGGCCGAGCACGTCGGCGACCGGTTGGGGGTAGTAGCGCACCGAGGTGCCGAGATCCCAGGTGAAGACGCTCTTCACATAGGTGAGAAACTGGGTGCCGATGGGGCCGTCCACGAAACCGAAGGTGGCCTTGAGGGCCTCCAGCGCGGCGGGTTCCATCATGGCGCCGGCCCGGGCAAACATGACGGAGACGGGGTCCCCCGGCATGGCTCTGGGTAGCAGGAAGTTGATGGTGGCGGCCACCAGGAAGGCGACCAGATAGAAGGAGAAGCGTCTAAGTATAAATCCCATGGTGATACCTTTTACTGCAAGCCTGCCCCGCGCCGGGCAAAGCTCCCCCAACCCCGGCAGGTGCGGGGGATGGAAGACATGGCGGGGAAGAGGGCCCCCCGCAGGGGGCCGGGGTGATTAGCTGTTTGGCTTGAGTGACAGCACGTGCAGCAGACGCTCCGGAGTGTCCGGGTGAACCTGCGGCTTGGCGACCGGGTTGTCGGCACTGAACCAGCCGTTGAAACGCTTGGTGCTGTATTCGTACCAGGTCGGGTTGTTGAACACCGGGATGATGGTCTGGTTGGCCCCGACACGCTCCTGGATGGCGAACATGATCTCCTTCTGCTTGGCCGCATCGGCGGTCTGGGTGAAGTCGTCGATCAGCTTGTCGAGCTCGGGATCCTTGTAGCGGGGCGCCGCGAAGCGGTTGCCGCGCTCACCCATGTTGCGGGAGTGGAAGGCGGTCTCGAAGTACTTGTGCGGGTTGGCACCGGCAAAGTAACCCTGCAGGGCGACGTCGAAGTCACCGGTGATCAGGGACTCGGTCCAGACGGTGGCTTCCGGGGTGGCGGTCTTGGCGTTCAGGCCCAGGGCCTGCAGGCCTTCGACCCCGATCTGGACGGTGTTGACCCAGTCGGTCCAGCCGTTCGGTACCAGCACCTTGAACTCGATCTTCTTGCAGCTCGGGGTGTCGAGGAACTTGTCGCCGTCACAGTCCTTGTAGCCCGCCTGTTTCAGCAGGGCCTTGGCCCCTTCCAGGTCGAACTTGTTGTACTTGCCGTACTTCTTCTCGACGTCCGGGTTGTCCCAGGAGGCGAATGCCTTGCCAAGCCCTGACGGGTACTCGTTGACGGTGGGGTAGCCGTAGCCTGCGATGTCCACCATGGACTGGCGGTCCATGGCCATGGAGAAGGCGCGGCGGAAGTTGATGTCGTTGAAGGCTTCGTGGTTGCCCGGGTTCTTGCTCTGGAAGTTGACGTTGAACGCCACTGTGCCGGAGGCGGGGAACCAGTACTTGTTGTTCTTCGGATCGTTGCCGACGTAGAGACGCTCGATGTCCGGCACGAAGGAGCCGAACCAGTCCACGTCACCCTTCATCACGGCGGCCAGTACCTGGTCGTTGGTGGCCATCTGCGGCATGCGCAGGCAGTCGATGGAGAGGCTGGCATTGTCCCAGTAGTGCGGGTTGCGGCACTGGGTGTAGAGCTGGGCGGAGAAGTTGTCCACTTCGGTGAAGGGACCGGTCCCGACCGGCTTGTCGTTGGTGAAGGCCACCGGGTCTTTCACCGACTTCCACTGATGCTCCGGCACGATGGGCACCAGCACCAGGTCGTTCACCACGTTGGTGTTGACCTCGGCCAGGTCGAATTTGACCTTGTGGTCACCCAGCTTCTCGACACCCTTGATCTGAGTCCAGATGGAGCGCTCGTCCAGCGCCTTGTTGGCCTTGACCAGGTTGAAGGAGAAAAGGATGTCGTCGGCAGTGAAGGCTTCACCATCGGACCACTTGACCCCTTCGCGCAGGTCGAAGGTGACGGATTTCAGATCATCGCTGAAGGCGTAGTGGGTGGCCAGACGATAGACGGGTTTGCCACCCTGCATATCGTTGAAGATCACCAGCGGCTCATAGATGAAGTGACGGGTGGTGTGGAGCAGACCCGCTTGCAGGAAGGGGTTGAAGTTCTTGACCCATGCGGTTTCCTGCTGGGCAACCAGGGTCAGCACCGTCTTGTTGTCGGCGGCCATGGCTGTGCCGGTGGCACCGGCGAGCAGAGTTCCCAGCATGACTGAGGTTGCGATTTTGGATACTTTGGCAAGCATATTTTTTCCTTTCTTATTGGTCTTCCATGGTTTTGGAATGGAGCACCGACATCGCATGCTTGGATACCGGCCCTCGCTGTTGGTCAGGTTTTGCACCCTTGTAGTTGTGTCGTCCAACGCCCTTAGAAAAGCAGAATTAACAGGAAAACAACAACCCTTCATTTCGTCGATATCGTAAAAATTGCACGGCGCACGTCATTATCGTCAAAATGTATTTTAAATCCTTTTAAATTATAAAGTTGCGTTAATTCTCACAAAGTAAAAAGTCACCTTGCCACTCCCTGTGGCAACGATAATGTGAGCTGGATCGTGCTCGTTTTTTCTCCGTTGACACGGCTTATTTTTGTGCAGGAAACAAGCGGCTCACGCGAGCGGAGAGAAGTGTGCGCTGGTTCACGGGCGCGTGCGAAAAGAGCAAGGGGAGGGAGATCGGTGATGAGGGGTGGGACAGGGAATGACAGGGGGACATGCAAGAGCCTGACGGGCGGCGGACATTAAAAAAGCCAGTCGGTGAGACCGACTGGCTTTGAGGGGGAGTGGCGTGATTATTCCACCAGGCTGGCCCAGAGGTCGTACTCGTCCGCTTCGTCGATGCGGACCTTGACCATGTCGCCGGGCTTGAGGCCGGTTTCACCGTTCAGGTAGACCAGGCCGTCGATCTCGGGGGCATCGGCGGCGGAGCGGCCGGTGGCACCCTCTTCGTCCACCTCGTCGATCAGCACCAGCATCTCTTTGCCCACTTTACGGGCCAGCTTGCGGATGGAGACCTGCTGTTGCAGCTCCATGAAGCGCTGGAAGCGTTCTTCCTGCACCTCGGCCGGCACCGGATCCGGCAGCTCGTTGGCCTTGGCCCCCTCGACCGGGCTGTATTTGAAGCAGCCAACCCTGTCCAGTTCCGCCTTGTCGATGAAGTCCAGCAGCATCTGGAACTCTTCCTCGGTCTCGCCGGGGAAGCCGACGATGAAGGTGGAGCGCAGGGTGATCTCGGGGCAGATCTCGCGCCACTTCTGGATGCGCTCCAGGGTGCGCTCGACGGAGCCGGGGCGCTTCATCAATTTGAGGATGCGCGGGCTGGCGTGCTGCAGCGGGATGTCGAGGTAGGGGAGGATCTTGCCGTCGCGCATCAGGGGGATGACGTCATCCACGTGCGGGTACGGGTAGACGTAGTGCAGGCGCACCCACATACCGAGCTTGGCCAGCTCTTCGCACAGGGCCACCATGCTGGTCTTGACCGGCATGCCGTCGTAGAAACCGGTGCGGTGCTTGACGTCCACGCCGTAGGCGGAGGTGTCTTGGGAGATCACCAGGATCTCCTTCACGCCAGCCTCTTTCAGGCGCTTGGCCTCGGCCAGTACTTCGCCGATGGGGCGGCTCACCAGATCCCCGCGCATGGAGGGGATGATGCAGAAGGTGCAGCGGTGGTTGCAGCCTTCGGAAATCTTGAGATAGGCGTAGTGGCGCGGGGTCAGCTTGACACCCTGGGCCGGCACCAGGCTGGTGAAGGGGTTGTGGGTGGGTTTTTCCACGTATTTGTGGACGTGGCCCAGCACCTCTTCATAGGCGTGGGGACCGGTGATCTCGAGCACCTTGGGGTGGATCTCGCGGATCTGGTTCTCTTTGGCACCCAGGCAGCCGGTGACGATCACCTTGCCGTTCTCGGCCAGGGCCTCGCCGATGGCTTCCAGGGACTCCTGCACCGCGCTGTCGATGAAGCCGCAGGTGTTGACCACCACCAGCTCCGCATCGTCATAGCTGGGCACCACGTCGTACCCTTCGGTACGCAGCTGGGTCAGGATGCGTTCGGAATCGACCAGGTTTTTGGGGCAACCCAAGGAGACGAATCCTACTTTGGGGGCCTGTTTTGTGTTGGACATCGCTCAATCACTCTTAGGTGGCTCTTCTTCAAGGGCGCGGATTTTACCGGAATGGCTAACCAAAAACTATACAGCCGACACGTCGGAAGCGAACAATCTCTTTGTCCGGGGACGCGGGGTGGGGCGGGCGTGACATGACCACGGGCAGGGAGGGGGCCGTCGCCGGTGCGGGCGGGATCACGATCCCTGTGCGCCGTCACCATTTGGCAGGAGGGGCAAAACGGGTGTCACTATACTCCCAACAGGCCTATCAGAAGGATGTGCGGGATGGAGAGTTCATTTGGTGAGAAAGTGCAGAACGTGCACGCCACCCTCAGGCAGCGGTTTGACAAGTTGAGCCGGGTGGCGATCGCCATCTACGACCCGCAGACGGACCAGCTCAAGACCTTTGCCCACAGCACGGACGGGGGCTCGCCGCTGTTGCAGTACGAGGTCAGGCTGAGCGAGGTGCCTTCCCTGCGCTACCTGGCCGAGCACCAGCAGCCCAGGGTGCTCGATACCCTGGATTCCCTGCTGGGCTCCCCCTCCGAGCACAGCCGCAAAGTGCTGGCGGCCGGTTACGCGTCGAGCTATACCGAGCCGCTGCTGCTCAACAGTCGCTTGTTCGGCTTTCTGTTTTGCGATGCCAAAGAGCCCGGTTACTTCGATGGCGCCATTTGCGGTGAGCTGGCGGCCTATGCCCAGATCCTGGCGGCCATCATCGCGGTGGAGTTCTTCTCCATCCAGACCCTGAACGGGGCTCTGACCACGGTGCGGGAGTTCAGCCGCTACCGGGACGAGGAGACCGCCAATCACCTGCACCGGATGTCGGCCTATTCGCGGCTCATCGCCCGGGAGGTGGCGGCCCATTACCCCTTGAGTGACGAGGAGGTGGAGTTCATTCACCTCTTCTCCGAGCTGCACGATATCGGCAAGATTGCGGTGCCCGACGCCATCCTGCTCAAGCCGGGCAAGCTCACGGCCGAGGAGTACGGGGTGATGAAGACCCACCCCTTCAAGGGGCGGGAGATGATCGCCCTGATGATCCGCGAGTTCGGCCTCGACGGCATCCATCACACCGACATGCTGAAGAACATCATCGCCTACCACCACGAGCGTTTCGACGGTCAGGGTTACCCGGAAGGACTGGCGGGGGAGGCGATCCCCCTGGAAGCCCGCATCGTCGCGGTGGCGGATGTGTTTGACGCCCTCACCAGCGAGCGACCCTACAAGCAGGCCTGGCCCCTCGAAACGGCTTTTGAATACCTCAAGACCCATGCCGGCAGTCAGTTCGACCCTGTCTGCGTCGCGGCGGCGCTGCAAAGCCGGGAGGCGTTTTGTGCCATCCATCGGCAATATCGGGATCCCGTGATCACCTGATTGCGCCCCTCTCTCCTCCCCGGTTTCTCCCGGATTCCCCAGGCCCCGTCATCTGACGGCGGGGCCCTGGGGCCCTCTCTCGTTTCATCGCCTTTAGGTGCATCCGGCGCCGGGGTTGTTCTGCGGCATTGCGGCATTGCGGCTTTGCGGCGAGGCAGGGCGCCGCGGTGAGCGGGGCGGCCAACGGGAGGATTGTCCGGGGTAAGGTCATAAGAGTGCCTTATAAAAAGAGGCCAGATATTAGCCATATGACTGGCATGAGGCCGCTAGTGGGCACGACATGGCCGGGGCGGCGCCTCTGGCGGCCTGTTCCGCCGCGATGCCGACTCGGTGGTGACGCTTTGATCATTTCAATAATTCTTGTATAGTTGAAATGAAGCATTCAAGGGGGGAGACCCATGAACAAAGAGACGGCCACCAAGGTCTTTGAATCGCTGGCTTCCGGGATCCGGCTCGAGGTGTGGCGACTGCTGGTCAAGGCCGGGCTGGAGGGGCGGGTCGCGGGGGAGCTGGCCGGCGAGCTCGACATCGCCCCCAATACCCTCTCGTTTCACCTCAAGGGGATGCTCAACGCCGGGTTGCTGTCGGTGGAGCAGGAGGGGCGCTTTCTGCGCTACCGCGCCAACATCCCCCTGATACTGGGGGTGATCGCCTACCTCACCGAGGAGTGTTGCGCTGGTCATCCCGAGGCGTGCGGCCTGCTGCCCGCCGGGCCCGGCAGCGCTTCCCGCGCCGAGGGGTCGTCGCCCTGCTGCGGCGAGTCGTAACGGGCCAGGGCGGGCTGTCGATGCCCATGCGCCGTGTCATTCATCTATCCAACCTGGGGTGCGAGCGTGGATCGCACCGGGAGTCATCATGTCTGCAAGCTGTGAGGCCAAGGCAGCCCCTGCCATCGGCTTTTTTGAACGTTATCTGACCGCCTGGGTCGCCCTCTGCATCCTGGTGGGCATTGGTCTGGGGCAGGGGTTACCGAGCCTCTTCAAGGCCATCGGCGCCATGGAGGTGGCCAGGGTCAACCTGCCGGTGGGGCTGCTTATCTGGGTGATGATCATCCCCATGCTGCTCAAGATCGACTTTGGCGCCCTGCACCAGGTGAAGGGGCACCTCAAGGGAATCGGGGTCACCCTCTTCATCAACTGGCTGGTCAAGCCCTTCTCCATGGCCTTCCTCGGCTGGCTCTTCATCCGCGTGCTGTTTGCCGACTGGCTGCCGGCGGATCAGCTGGACAGCTACGTGGCGGGCCTCATCCTGCTGGCGGCAGCCCCCTGCACCGCCATGGTGTTTGTCTGGAGTCGCCTCACCAACGGCGATCCCTACTTCACCCTGTCGCAGGTGGCGGTGAACGACCTCATCATGGTGTTTGCCTTTGCCCCGCTGGTGGCGCTGCTGCTCGGGGTCTCCAGCATAGTCGTGCCCTGGGATACCCTGCTCACCTCTGTGGTGCTCTACATCGTCATCCCTGTCATCCTCGCCCAGCTGCTGCGCAAGGCCTTGCTGAGAAAGGGGCAGGCCCATTTTGACGGCGTCATGACCCGCATCCAGCCCTGGTCGGTGGCGGCCCTGCTGCTCACCTTGGTGCTGCTGTTCGCCTTCCAGGGCAACGCCATCATCGAGCAGCCGCTGGTCATCGCCCTCCTGGCGGTGCCCATCCTGATCCAGGTGCTGTTCAACTCCGGGCTCGCCTACTGGCTCAACCGCAAGGTGGGGGAGAAGCACTCGGTGGCCTGCCCTTCCGCCCTGATCGGGGCCTCCAACTTCTTCGAGCTGGCGGTGGCCGCCGCCATCAGCCTGTTCGGCTTTCATTCGGGCGCGGCGCTCGCCACCGTGGTCGGGGTGCTCATCGAGGTGCCGGTCATGCTGCTGGTGGTGCGCGTGGTCAACGCCAGCAAACCCTGGTACGAGGCGGGACTAAGGCGCTAACGGATGGCCACTAACCCATTTCTATTCACTTGAGTCATGAGAGACAGGCAAATGAGTGCAATCACTATCTATCACAATCCAGAGTGCGGCACCTCCCGCAACACCCTCGCGCTGATTCGCAACAGCGGCGTGGAGCCCACCATCATCCACTATCTGGAGACGCCCCCCTCCCGCGACGAGCTGGTGGCCCTGATCGCCGCCATGGGCATGCCGGTGCGCGATCTGCTGCGCAAGAACGTGTCCCCCTACGAGGTGCTGGGGCTGGCGGAAGCGCGTTTCAGCGATGACGAACTGATTGACGCCATGCTGGCCCATCCCATCCTCATCAACCGGCCCATCGTGGTCACCCCCCTCGGCACCCGGCTGTGCCGCCCGTCGGAGGTGGTGCTCGATATCCTGCCCGACCCGCAGCAAGGGGCGTTTGCCAAGGAGGATGGCGAGCAAGTGGTGGACGGTCAGGGCAAACGGCTTCGTTGAGACCCTGCGCGTCAGCGTCTGACCCGCGCCGGGGGGATGCTCTTAACGGGCAGGCGCCAGATCTGCTACTGTGACCTTCGACTCATCACAGAGGGTGGAAACAATGAAGATTCGATTCCTGGTGATAGCCACGGCACTGGCGCTGGCCTCAACCCCCGGTCTGGCCGACTGGGCAAAGCTGAAGGAGGCCGCCTCCGAACTCGGTACCGCGGTGAGCGATACCAGCAAGGAGGCGTGGAAGGGGATCACCGATTTTTCCAAGGAGACCTGGGAGTCGGTGTCCAGCTGGGGGGCCGAGGCCTACAACAAGGCGGGGGCCTGGACGGCAGAGAGCGCGGCCACCGGCAAGGAGTGGCTGACCGCCGCCGACAAGAAGCTCGACACCATGCTCGAGCCCAAGACCCCGGAGGAGGCGAGAACCGCCCTCGATACCATGGCCGATACCGCCCTGGTGCGGCTGTTCAACGAGCAGCCCTCGGCCAAGTTGCTGTTTGACAAGGCTTATGGCTATGCGGTGTTCGACTCGCGCAAGTTCTCCCTGATGATCCACACCAATCAGGGGGCCGGGGTCGCCGTCAATCGCACCAGTGGCAAGCACACCTACATGAAGATGTTCGGTGCCGGTCTTGCGGCCGGGATCGGCGGCAAGTTCTACCAGCAGGTGATCCTGTTCGAAGACAAGGCGAGGTTCGATGCCTTCGTCAGCAAGGGGTGGGAAGCCACCTCCGAGGTGGGCGCCGTGGCGGGCAAGGAGAGCGCCGAGCTCACCGCCAAATACAATGGCGGCATGGCCATCTACCAGATTGGCGAGAAGGGGC
This sequence comes from Aeromonas sp. QDB63, assembly GCF_027707425.1. Lineage (NCBI taxonomy): Bacteria > Pseudomonadati > Pseudomonadota > Gammaproteobacteria > Aeromonadales > Aeromonadaceae > Aeromonas > Aeromonas sp. QDB63. Next base: position 72,490 of record NZ_JAPCIS010000002.1, on the reverse strand, counting down.
TGTTGCTTGACGCCAACATCTCGGGCTCCAAGTACTGGCTGGATGATGACCTGAACAAGTGATCCCTGCCAATCTGACCCGGCATTTCATGGATGGCTAGAGATGCACCCTGTTTACTGGTCGGGATTTGCAGTAAAAAGAGGGCCCAAGGCCCTCTTTTTCATGGGCGCCGCACAGAGTCCGGCGACCAGGAGAGCAAGATGACCCATGAGGCCAAACAGGAGCGGATGGCTGCCCAGCGCCGGGAGTGGGACAAGCAGAGCATCTACCTGCGGCTGCTGCTGGGCGATCCCCTCGGATCGGCAACCTGATCCCCGGATGGCCGGTGCCCGTCGGCCTGATCGCGCCCCGCTTTTATCCCTGATCTCGAGATCTCGCTCTGGTTGGCACCTTTATTGCTTCAAGCCAGTCAGTGTCAATGATTTGTCTGGGAAGGGAAGATGGAAATTAGCGCAAGCAGCCTGATGCAAGAGATGCAGGCCCTCAAGGTGGAAGCCGGTGCCACGCCGTTGACCCAGCCCGGTCGTCCGGTCAGCTCGGATTTCGGCCAGATGCTGCAACAGGCCCTGGACAACGTCAACGAGTTGCAGGGCACCGCCAACGATCTGCGTACCCGCTTCGATCTCGGCGACAAGTCGGTGGATCTCTCCCAGGTGATGATCGCCGGCCAGAAATCCTCCATCGCCTTCGAGGCGACGGTGCAGGTGCGCAACAAGATGGTCGATGCCTACAAGACCATCATGAACATGCCGGTGTAACTCGGGCCCATGACGACCGAGCATCATGAACATGTCAGCAACAAGGACATAAACCGTGGCAACTGATCAAAACGGCGATCTGCTGATCAACAACGAGGGGGCGGCCGCCCTCGACGAGCACGAGCAGAAGAGCTCGGCGCTGGGCTTCCTATCCAACACCGATGTGTTGCGCCAGATCACCCTGATCCTGGGGCTGACCATCTGTCTGGCCATCGCCGTCTTCATCCTCTTGTGGGGCAAGGAGCCGGAGATGCGTCCCCTCGGCACCTTCACCACCCAGGAGCTGGTCTCCACCCTGGATTACCTGGATCAGCAGAAGATCCCCTATCAGGTGGACGGCAAGAGCGTGCTGGTCAGTGCTGAAAACTATGCGGACATCCGGTTGCGCCTGACCCGCGCCGGTCTGGCCAACAACAGCGACGCCAGCAACGACGGCGAAGCCATCCTGCTCAAGGACTCCAGCTTCGGCGTCAGCCAGCGCATGGAGAGCGAGCGCCTGAAACTGAGCCGCGAGCGTCAGCTGGCGAGCGCCATCGAGCAGTTCCAGAACGTCGCCAAGGCCCAGGTGCTGCTGGCCATCCCGAAAGACAACGTGTTTGCCCGCAACGAACGCAAGCCCAGCGCCACCGTGGTCCTGAGCCTCAAGGGCAACGCCCTGGGCCAGGGTGAGGTGGACTCCATCGTCGACATGGTCGCCTCCGCCGTTCACGGTCTGGAGCCGACCCGCGTCACCGTGACCGACCAGAACGGTCGCCTGCTCAACTCCGGCTCCCAGGATCCCCTCTCTGCCCAGACCCGCAAGGAGTTTGCGATGCAGCAGAAGCAGGAGCTCGAATACAAACAAAAAATTGACGCCATCCTGATCCCGGTGCTGGGGGCCGACAACTATACGGCGGAGGTGGATCTCTCCCTCGACTTCTCCCAGCAGGAACAGACCCGCAAGACCTACAACCCGGACCTGCCGGCGGTGCGCTCCGAAATGACCATGGAAGAGAACAGCGCCAGCGGCAGCAACGGCGGGGTGCCCGGCGCCCTCTCCAACCAGCCGCCCGCCGCGTCCAACATTCCCGAGCAGGCTGCCGGTGCAGAAGGAACCGCCTCTTCCGGCCGTTCCCGCAAGGAAGCGACCCGCAACTTCGAACTGGACACCACCGTCAGCCACATCCGGCGCCAGCAGGGCGGCATTCGCCGCATGACGGTGTCGGTGGCGGTGGATTACAAGGCCATCCCCGGCGCCGACGGTGCCGTGACCCGGGAAGCCCGCAGCCAGGCCGAACTCGATACCCTGCGCCGTCTGCTGAGCGGCGGTCTGGGTTTTGACGTGACCCGGGGGGATACCCTGGAGGTGGTCGCCATTCCGTTCAACCGCCCGGAACTCGAAACCGTTGCCGACATTCCTCTCTACGAGCAGCCCTGGTTCTGGCGCGCGGTGCGCATCGCCGCCTCCGTGCTGGTCATCATAGTGCTCATCGTCACCGTGGTGCGGCCCATGCTCAAGCGCCTGCTCTACCCGGACGCCAAGCCGGAAGGGGAGCTGGACTTCGACAACCACACCGTGCTGGGTGGCGACGACGAACTGAGCCTGCTGGCCGCCCAGGCCGAGGCCGAACCGGTATTCGGTCTGCGGGATGGTCAGCTCAAGCTGCCTGACCTGCACCGTGACGAGGATCTGCTCAAGGCCGTGCGCGCCCTGGTAGCGAACGAACCTGACCTGGCCGCCCAGGTCATCAAAGAATGGGTAACCAAAGATGCCTGAAGAGAATAAAAGCCAGGTCACCGGCAACGACATCACCGAAAGCCAGCGCCTGATCCTGGATCAGATGGGGGGCATGGAGATGGCGGCGGTACTGATGCTGAGCCTCAACGAGGAGGACGCGGCCCAGATCTTCCGCCACCTCGAGCCCAAGCAGGTGCAGCGGCTCGGCATGTCCATGGCCTCCATGTCGGATTTCAGCCACGATCGGGTGGCGGCGGTGCATCGTCAATTTATCGACGACATCCAGAAGTACACCAACATCGGCATCGGCAGTGAAGACTTCGTGCGCAAGGCCCTGGTGGCGGCGCTCGGGGAGGACAAGGCCAGCAACCTGGTGGATCAGATCATCCTGGGCTCAGGCGCCCGCGGCCTCGACTCCCTCAAGTGGATGGATGCCCGCCAGGTGGCCAGCATCATCCAGAACGAGCACCCGCAGATCCAGACCATCGTCCTCTCCTATCTGGAGCCGGAACAGTCCGCCGAGATCCTGAGCCAGTTCCCGGAGCAGGTGCGCCTGGATCTGGTGATGCGCATTGCCAACCTCGAAGAGGTGCAACCGGCGGCGCTGCAGGAGCTCAACGACATCATGGAGAAACAGTTCGCCGGTGCAGCCGGTGCCCAGGCGGCCAAGATGGGCGGCCTGAAGGCGGCGGCCAACATCATGAACTACCTGGACACCAACATCGAAGGGCAGCTGATGGACTCCATCCGCGAGTCGGACGAGGAGATGAGCCAGCAGATCCAGGATCTGATGTTCGTGTTCGAAAACCTCATCGACGTGGACGATCGGGGCATCCAGACCCTGCTGCGGGAAGTGCCCGGGGATCTGCTGCAACGGGCCCTCAAGGGGTCGGACGACCAGATGCGGGAAAAAGTCTTCAAGAACATGTCCAAGCGGGCCGCCGAGATGCTGGCGGACGACCTCGAGGCCATGGGGCCGATCCGGGTCTCCGAGGTGGAAGCCGCCCAGAAGGAGATCCTCTCCACGGCGCGCCGCCTGGCGGATGCCGGCGAGATCATGCTGGGGGCGGGTGGTGGCGAAGAGTTCCTCTAAGCCATGGGCCATGGAATGTGCGATGATGTCGGCCCCTGTACCCGGCCCTCGATAGGAGTCTCTTCGGCACATGAATGACAAGAACAGCAAACTGCGCGGCTATCTGAGGCCCGAGTCCGACACGGCGCAGATTGAGACCTGGGGCTGGCCAGAGATGGAGACCGAAGCCGAGGTCGAGACCAATGCCCTGGGGCTGGCTCCTGACTGGTATCGTCAGGAGCAGGCCGATGCGGCCCTGCCGGAAGAACAACCCGAAGAGCCCGCCCCCAGCATCACCGCCGAAGAGGTGGAGGCGATTCGTCAGGCCGCCTGGGAAGAGGGGATGCGCGATGGGCGCGAGGCCGGTTTTGCCAAGGGGCTGGAAGAGGGCAAGCTCGAAGGCTTGCAGCAGGGCCACCAGGCCGGGCTGGAGCAGGGCAGGGAAGAGGGCCTCGCCATGGGGCGGGAGCAGGTGGAGCTGGAGATAGCCCGCTGGCAAGCCCTGGTCTCACGCCTGGCCACTCCCCTTGGCGAGATGGACGAGGCGGTGGAGCAGCAGCTCATCGCCCTGGTGCAACAGCTCGCCCGCGCCCTCATCCGCCATGAGGCGCAAACCTCCCCCACGCTGCTGCTGGAGGCCCTCAAGCAGGGGTTGGCCCTGCTCCCTGCCGCCGAGCAGGGGGTCACCCTGATGCTGCACCCGGAGGATGTGACCCGGGTAGAGGCCGCCTTTGGCGCCGAGGAGTGCGCCAGGCGCCACTGGCGGCTGCAAAGCGAGCCCACCTTCTCCCCCGGCGATCTGCAACTGGCCACCGAGCTTTCCAGCATCGATCTCACCCTCTCCGGGCGCATCGATCAACTGCTGCGCAATTTCCTGCGTGACAACGCGAGCTGAGCCATGGCCCGGTTCGAACCCGTCGTGCAGCGCCCTGCTGACGGCATCATCAGGCACTCATCGTCGGAGGCGACATGACGGCACCCCTTCTTGATCGGCTTAAAGGCTACCGGGTTCGCGAGCAGGCCCCCATACCGCCGGTGGCAGGCAAGCTCACCCGGGTGGTGGGGTTGACCCTGGAAGCCATTGGCTGCCGCGCCGCCATCGGCTCCCTGTGCCGCATCGATACCCAGGATGGGGCCCTGGAGGCCGAGGTGGTGGGGTTTGCCGGGGATCGCCTGTTCTTGATGCCGAGCGAGCAGCTCAAGGGGGTTATTCCCGGCGCCCGGGTGGTGCCCGTCACCGAAGATCACGGCATCCCGGTGGGCATGAGTCTGCTTGGCCGGGTCATCGACGGCATCGGCCAGCCCCTGGACGGGCTCGGCCCCATCCTCTCGTCCCAGACGGTGCAGTTCGCCCAGCACCGCATCAATCCCCTGGCCCGTCGCCCCATCCATCAACCCATGGACGTGGGGGTACGGGCCATCAATGCCGTGCTCACCGTGGGGCGGGGTCAGCGCATGGGGCTGTTCGCCGGATCCGGTGTCGGCAAATCCGTGCTGCTTGGCATGATGACCCGGGGCTCGGTGGCGGATGTCGTCGTGGTGGGCCTCATCGGCGAGCGGGGCCGGGAGGTGAAGGAGTTCATCGAGGAGATCCTCGGCGCCGAGGGGCGCGAGCGCGCCGTGGTGGTGGCCGCCCCTGCCGATGCCTCGCCGCTGATGCGCCTCAAGGGGTGCGAGACGGCGCTCGCCATCGCCGAGTATTTCCGCGAGCAGGGGCTCAACGTGCTGCTGCTGATGGACTCCCTCACCCGCTACGCCCAGGCACAGCGGGAAATTGCACTGGCGGTGGGGGAGCCGCCGGCCACCAAGGGCTATCCCCCCTCGGTGTTTGCCAAATTGCCGGCGCTGGTGGAGCGGGCCGGCAACGGCAGCGACGGCCAGGGCTCCATCACCGCCTTTTTCACCGTGCTGACGGAGGGGGACGATCTGCAGGATCCCATCGCCGACGCGGCCCGGGCCATCCTCGATGGCCACATCGTGCTGGCGCGGGAGCTGGCGGATGCGGGCCACTATCCGGCCATCGACATCGAAAAATCCATCAGCCGGGTCATGCCCATGGTGACCTCACCGGAGCACATGGAGCTGGCGCGCACCTTCAAGCAGTTCTACTCCCTCTACCAGCAGAACCGGGATCTCATCACTATCGGCGCCTACAGCCAGGGATCGGATCCGCGCATCGACCGGGCCATCATCCAGAAACCCTATCTGGATCAGTTCTTGCAGCAGAAAATGCGCGAGGTCATTCACTACGATGAAGGCCTGCAATCCCTGCAACTGGTGGCCATGCCCCTGATGCGTTGATCGGTGGAGAGCCCTTATGAGTAAAGGATTGACGTTGCTGGCGAGTCGGCTGGAGGAGGCCGAACAGCAGGCCGCCATGGCGCTGGCCAAGGCCCAGCAGGATCTCAAGCTGTTCATGGATCAGCAGAACGCCCTCAACCAGTACCGCCAGATCTACCACCAGCAGTGGACGGAGCGCGGTCTGCAGGGGATCAGCCCCCAGCAGAACAGCCAGTATCACGCCTTCATCAACAAGCTCGAAAACGCGGCGACCCAGCAGTACCAAGGGGTGTTGCAGGTGCGCGAGGCGCTGGCCGAGTGCCGCACCCAGTGGCTCGAAGCCCAGCAGCGGCGCAAGGCGGTCGAGCTGCTGCTGGAGAAGAAGGCGGACAAGGTGCGCCAGAAGGCCCAGCGCCAGGAGCAGAAGATGCTGGATGACTACGCCATCCTGCGTCGTTATCACCAATCTGGCCTGTAATTTGCTTTCTTCCGGTCATGCGAGGCCGATGGGCCAAGCCATGACCGCACGTGCGGCCGTCACCGAATCGTCGTCAGGGATCCCAGCATGATACAGACCCCCTTGATTAGCACTCTCCCCCAGGCGCCTTCTGCCGATGGCAGCGCCACCCTGCTGGCTCCCACCATTGGGGGCGAAGGGGGCGTGCAGCCGTCAGGCGAGGGCAAGGCCGCCTTCTCGCAAGCCATGGCCATGGCCCAGCTGATGGGCAAGGCGCCAGCCAGTCAGGGCAACCCACCGCTCCAGGGCCCCGCCGAGGGCGCCCGGGAGGGGCTTGCCCCGGCTGCCAAATCTTTGGCGTCTGACGAGCCCGCCACCGAGTCCGCGTCTTCCTCGAAGGGAGCGGACGACGAGGGCGAGCTGCCTCCCGACGACTTCCTGCAACAGTTGCAAGCCTCCCTGCGCCAGGATGTGAGCCTGGTGGTGCCCCCGACATCGCCCGCCCTGGCCGGTGAGGCAGCGGCGCCTGTGGACGGCAACCCCTTGCCGCCTGGCGTCGCTGCGCCTGGGATGGCAGAGGGGGGGGGAATGGCGAAGGACGTGGGGATGGCAGAGGGCGTGGAGGCGGCAGAGGGGAGCGCCTCCCTGCCGCAGATGACGCCAGAGCGTCAGCATGAAGGGAACAAAACGAAGGCAGCTCCCGGTGCGGCCCAAGGCGCCAGCGCCGTGCCAAGCGGTCAGGGTGCTCTGCCGCTGGGGGTGGAAGAGCCCCCCTTGGCCGATGACACTGCCGTGGCCGACCAGGGCGGAGCGACACGCCAGCCCATGGCAGGGAAGGGAGCGGAGCCGGATGCCAAGGGGGTCGAGCCCCCTCTCTCGGGTCAGGAGCGTGCCGCCCTGCTCGCCAAAGTAGTGGAAGGAGAAAACGCCCAGGCTCCCACTGTCACCCGGGCTGACTCATCGCAAGAGGCACGGGTGACCGATCCCCTGGCGTCGGCCGGACAGGGGACAACCACTTCCCGTGCCGCCAGCGCCTATGGCGATGGCGTGATCCTGACGGTGGCGCAGGGGCCGGCCCCTGCGGCCACACCGGAGTCCGCCCCGCCCGCGACGGCGGCAGGAGCAGAGAAGGACGCCCCTGTCGCCGGTGAGGCCAGACAGGCCGAGGCCGCGAGCGGGCAGGGAGCCCGTGCAGGGGCCGAGCCTGTAGCGAATGCAGGGAGCAGCCAGCCCGTGACGACGGAGGACCCGGCCCCAGTCCAGGCGGCGCCGCAGATCCTGGCCCGTCACGAATCCCAGGGGGCACAGGCCCCCCTGACGGCCCTCTCGGCGGGCCTGGACCAGATGGAGAGCGCCCCCGTGGTGGTGGCCGGCGCGGCCATGTCGGTGAAGCCCGCGGTGGACAAGTCCCGGCTCGATGAGCTGGGCAAACAGCCGGGGATGGAAGTCAATGGCAGTGAACCCGCCGAGGGGAGCCAGCCTTTGCATCAGGCACAGAGCCAGGTCGGCGAGAACAGACCGCTGGCAGAGGCGACCGTCAGACGGGAGCCCCAGAGCCTGCCCCACCTCAAGCTGGCGACCCCTGAGGCCCCCGAGCAGCTGCACCACAAGGTGAACCTGATGCTGGCGGACAAGCTGCAACAGGCGGAGATCCAGCTAGACCCCCTGGGGCTTGGCAAGATGAAGATCCAAATCCAGATGGATGCCTCCAGCCAGGCCAGCGTGCACTTCGTGGTGCAGCATGGCCAGACCCGTGAGATGCTGGAGCAGGCCATGCCGCGCCTGCGCGACATGCTGGCAGGGCAGGGGATTCAGCTCGGCCAGACCGTGGTGCAACAACAGGCGCAGCAGCAAGCCTTCCAGCAGCAGGGGCAGTCATCCTCCCAGGGTCAGTCCGGTTTCGGTGACCAGGGGCGACAGGGGGGAAATGGCGGCGGCAGCGATGGCAGAGAGGCCGAGGGGAGCGCTCGCAACCTCACGCTGCTGGTGGAATCGGCAAACGATGCCGGAATCGATTTCTATGCTTGATGCATTCTTAAGTAAGTTTATGATACCGAACAAGTTTGAGACTAGGGTGGACAAGGGATGGCAGACGATAACGAACTGACGCTGAAGGATCCGGCGGCAGGCAAGAAAAAGAAGCTGATCATGATAGTCGCCCTGGCCGTCGTGCTCCTTGGCGGGGGCGGCGCCGGCGCCTGGTTCATGCTCGCCGGTGGGGATGAGCCCGCCGCCGAAAAGAGCGAGGCCAAGCCGGAGGCGAACACGCCCCAGCCCTCGCTCTATGTGGGCATGCCCCGTCCCTTCGTGTTCAACGTGGCGGGAGGCCAGCGGGATCGGCTGGTGCAGATCAAGATCCAGCTGATGGTGCGCGGCACCGCCGACGAAACCCTGGCCAAACAGAACATTCCCCTGATCGAAGGCACCTTGCTGCGGGTCTTCAGCTCGGCGACCGCTGAACAGCTGATGACCTTCGAGGGCAAGGAGAAGCTGCGTCAGGATTCGCTGGAAGAGTGCCGCCGGGTGCTGAACGACCTGGTCTCTTCTCCCGTAATCGAACAAGTGCTGTTTACCGGCTTTGTCATGCAATGAAAGGTGAAGCGTGAGCGATCTGTTAAGTCAGGACGAGATTGATGCCCTGCTGCACGGCGTCGACGATGTCGAGGAGGAGGAGCTGGGAGCTGCCGGGGATCCCGGTATCGCCCAGTTCGACTTCTCCTCCCAGGACCGCATCGTCCGCGGCCGCATGCCGACCCTGGAGCTGGTGAACGAACGGTTTGCCCGCCACATGCGCATCAGCCTGTTCAACATGATGCGGCGCACCGCCGAGGTCTCCATCAACGGCGTGCAGATGCTCAAGTTCGGCGAATATGTCCACACCCTGTTCGTGCCCACCAGCCTGAACATGGTGCGTTTTCGCCCCCTCAAGGGGACGGCGCTCATCACCATGGAGGCGCGGCTCGTCTTCATCCTGGTGGAGAACTTCTTTGGCGGTGATGGCCGCTACCACGCCAAGATCGAGGGGCGGGAGTTCACCCCCACCGAGCGGCGCATCATCCAGATGCTGCTCAAGCTGGTGTTCGAGGACTACAAGGATGCCTGGGCGCCGGTGATGGACGTGGGCTTTGAATACCTCGACTCCGAAGTGAACCCGGCCATGGCGAACATCGTCAGCCCCACCGAGGTGATCGTGGTGAGCTCCTTCCACATCGAGCTGGACGGCGGCGGCGGTGACTTCCACGTGGCCATGCCCTACTCCATGCTGGAACCCATCCGCGAACTGCTGGATGCCGGCGTGCAGAGCGACAAGGGGGATACCGACGTGCGCTGGAGCAAGGCCCTGCGCGACGAGATCATGGACGTCAAGGTGGAGCTCAAGGCCAAGCTGCTGGAGACCGAGCTCTCCTTGCGTGAGCTGATGGAGCTCAGACCCGGGGACATCATCCCGGTGGAGATGCCGGAGAACCTGCTGGTCTTTGTGGAGGATCTGCCTACCTTCCACGCCAAGATGGGGCGCACCAAGGAGAACGTGGCGCTCAAGATCACCGACAAAATCAAGCGCCCTGACGGGGTCAAGACAGAGATGCATCTGGTGACCCGCGGGGGCGTGCGCATTGATGGCGAAGCCGAGCTGGAAGAGCTCGAGCGAAGCATCTCTGACAAACACCCTGATTGATCCTCCCCTCGGGGGAGGTGTTGCAACACTGAGGAATTGAAGATGAGCGGAACCGATGACGAGCAGGATTTGATGGCTGACGCCTGGGCGGCCGCACTGGAGGAGCAGGTTACGGCCGAAGCCAAGCCTGCCCCCCTGGAGGAGTTGAAGGACGAAGCCCCCATCAGCGCCGAAGAGCGGCGCAAGCTGGACACCATTCTGGACATCCCGGTGACCATCGCCATGGAAGTGGGCCGCAGCCAGATCAGCATTCGCAACCTGCTGCAACTGAACCAAGGCTCGGTGGTGGAGCTGGATCGGGTGGCGGGTGAACCCCTGGACGTGCTGGTCAACGGCACCCTGATCGCCCACGGCGAGGTGGTGGTGGTGAACGACAAGTTCGGTATCCGTCTCACCGACGTCATCAGCCAGATTGAAAGGATCAAGAAGCTCAAATGATCCGTGTGCTCCCGTTGTGGCTGTTTTCCCTGCCAGCCCTGGCCAACCCGGGGGTAGGGGCGAATCCCCCCAGCCTCACCTCCTGGCTGCTCTCCAGCCTGATGGTGATCGGCCTCATCCTGGTGCTCGGCTTCCTGCTCAAGAAGAGCAAGCTTTCCCAGGTGATGGGAGGGGGCCAGATGAAGGTCATCGCCACCCTGCCCCTTGGCTACAAGGAGAAGCTGATGGTGGTCAAGGTGGGCGGCCAGCAGCTGCTGGTCGGGGTGACGCCGCAGCAGGTCAACTTCCTCTATCGCCTGGAGGAGCCGCTGGACGAGAGCCAGCCCCAGGCGTTCTCCGAGCAATTGGGCAAACTGATGGGCAAGCATGAAAAACGTTAACTGGACCCGGTGGCTGGCACTGCTCTCCCTGGTGCTCTCGCCCCTGGCGATGGCCCAGGACGGCATGTCGGCACTCACCGTCAAGACCATGGCGGATGGCAGTCAGGAGTACAGCCTGACCCTGCAGGTGCTGGCGCTGATGACCGCGCTCTCCTTCCTGCCGGCCATGGTGATCATGATGACCTCCTTCACCCGGATCATCGTGGTGCTCGGCATCCTGCGCCAGGCCATCGGTCTGCAGCAGAGCCCCTCCAACCAGGTGCTGATCGGCATCGCCCTCTTCATGTCGTTTTTCATCATGTCGCCGGTGCTGGATCGCATCAACAACGAGGCGTTGCAGCCCTATCTGGCCGAGACCATCGGGGCCAAGGAGGCCCTGGAGAAGGCGGAGCTGCCCATTCACCAGTTCATGCTGGCCCAGACCCGGGTCAAGGATCTCAATACTTTCATGGAGATAGCGAACGTGCAGGTGGCCGAGCCTGCGGACGTGCCGCTGCGGGTGCTGATCCCGGCCTTCGTCACCAGCGAGCTCAAGACCGCCTTCCAGATAGGCTTCATGCTGTTTCTGCCCTTCCTGGTCATCGATCTGGTGGTCGCCAGTATCCTGATGGCCATGGGGATGATGATGCTCTCCCCCATGCTGGTCTCCCTGCCGTTCAAGCTGATGCTGTTCGTCATGGTGGATGGCTGGAACCTCATTCTGGGCTCCCTGGCCACCAGCTTCGGGCTGGGCTCGGGTGGTTAGGGGAGGGCAGACCCTCCCCCTGGCTCTCCCCTTCACTCGGGGAGGAAGCGAAGAGGCCTGCAAACCCATCAAAAGGAGCGAGCAATGAGTCCTGAAACCTTCGTCGACGTCTTTCGCGAGGCGCTTTGGCTGGTGACCATCATGGTGTGCGCCGTGATCCTGCCGAGCCTGATGGTGGGGTTGGTGGTCGCCATCTTCCAGGCCGCCACCTCCATCAACGAACAGACCTTGAGCTTCCTGCCCCGTCTGGTGGTCACCCTGCTGGCCCTGGGAGCGGGTGCTCACTGGGGATTGCAGAGTCTGATGGACTTCTTCCAGCTGATGGTGAGCCAGATCCCCGAGGTGGTGGGCTGATGCCAGCCAAGGGCCACCCTTTCGCTCTGGCCGAGGCAGACCGGGGCCTGCGTCCTCCCGTTGGCTTGCCCCTGCCGGGAGTGCCGCTGTCATGACCTACACCACGGCGCTCATCATGGAGTGGCTCTCCTCCATCCTCTGGCCCCTGGCCCGGGTGAGCAGTCTCCTGATGGTGATGGCGGTCTTCGGCAGCCGGCTCGCCCCCGCCCATATCCGTATCGGCCTGGCGCTGGCGATCACCCTCATCATCGCCCCCCTGCTGCCCCCGATGCCGAAGATCGAGCTCTTCTCCCTCGGCAGCTTCCTGGTGCTGGGGCAGCAACTGCTCATCGGCATCGCGCTCGGCCTCATGACCCAGTTCCTGCTGGAGACCTTCGTGATGGCGGGTCAGGTCATCGCCATGCAGACCAGCCTGGGCTTTGCCACCCTGGTGGATCCCATGAACGGCCAGTCGGCTCCCGTGGTGGGCCAGTTCTACCTTATGCTGGCGACCCTGGTGTTTCTCGCGGTGGACGGCCACCTGCTGATGCTGCGCATGGTGGTGCTGAGTTTCGAAACCCTGCCGGTATCTGACAGCGGGCTCACCCTGCCTGCCATCCGCAGCCTGGTGAGCTTTCTCGGGGTCATGTATCAGGCTTCTCTGGTGATGGCGCTCTCGGCCATCATCGCCCTGCTGCTGATCAACTTCGCGTTCGGGGTGATGACCCGTGCGGCCCCCCAGCTCAACATCTTCAGCATCGGCTTTGCGGTGAGCATGATGTCGGGCCTGTTCATCCTCTGGCTCACCATAGGTGGCTTCATGGGGCACTTCGACGCGCTCTGGGAGCGGGTGCAGGAGACCAGCTGCGAGCTCATCAACGTCCAGTGCTTCGGGGGCCAGCATGACTGAGGCCCTCCCGGTTGCGGCCCTTTTGCCGCCAGTCTGGCGGGCCGCCAGTCGGCTGATGCCGGCAGGAGGCCAGCATGGCTGATACCGATCAGGAACGCACAGAACAACCCACGGGCAAACGACTGCAACAAGCCCGGGAAAAAGGGCAGATTGCACGTTCCAAGGAGCTGGGTACCGCCAGCGTCCTGCTGGCGACCGTGTTCGGCCTCCTGATGATCAAGGAGAGTCTGGCAGGTGCCATGATCAAGGTGCTCACCATGGGCTTTACCCTGGACCGGGATCAGGCGTTCGACCCCAATGCCATGGGGGCCATGGTGCCTGCCCTGCTGGGAGAGCTGATCCAGCCTCTGGGGCTGCTGTTCATGCTGGTGATCATCGCCGCCTTCGTCGGCAACACCCTGCTCGGCGGGATGAACTTCTCCTCCGAGGCCATGCTGCCCAAGTGGAGCAAGCTGAGCCCCCTGAGCGGCATCAAAAGGATGTTCGGGGTGCAATCTCTGGTGGAACTTGTCAAATCCATCGCAAAAGTGGTGTTTATCAGTCTGTTCGCCTGGTGGATGCTGTCGAGCCAGTTCAACCATCTGCTGAATCTCTCTCTCGAGGGTTTTCCCGGCGGCATCGTCGATGCCCTGGACCTGCTGCTCTGGATGTTGATCATCCTCTGCTGCGCCCTGATCCCCATTGTCGCCATCGATGTGCCGTTCCAGAGCTGGAACCACAATCGCCAGCTCAAGATGACCAAGCAGGAGATCAAGGACGAGTTCAAGGACAGCGAAGGCAAGCCCGAGGTCAAGGGGCGGATACGCCAGTTGCAGATGCAGATGGCCATGCGCCGCATGATGGGGGATGTCCCCAAGGCCGATGTGATCATCACCAACCCGACCCACTACTCGGTGGCGCTCAAATACGATGCGGGCAAGCCGGGGGCGGCGCCCAAGGTACTGGCCAAGGGGGTCGACGAGGTGGCGATGAAGATCCGGGAGATCGGGCGCGAATACGACATCCCCGTCATGTCCTCCCCGCCGCTCACCCGGGCCCTTTACCACGCCACCGAGATTGGCCAGGAGATCCCGGAGGGGCTCTTCGCCGCCGTCGCCCAGGTGCTGGCCTATGTCTATCAGCTCAAGAAGTTCCGCCGTGGCCGCGGCCGGCGTCCGACCCCCATCGCCACGGATCTGCCCATTCCACCCGAGTTTCGCAAATAACGCAGTGGAGGCAGCCTGATCCCGGGTTCTCTCCCTTGCGCCCCCGCGTTTCGCAAATAAAGCGGTGGGATGTCCCCACCATCCGATCTCTCCCTTGTGTCGAAAACAAGGCCGCAATCTCCCTGTCGAGGCGCGGCGCCTCGCCCCATGGCCTGGGCTGGCCTTTGGCCGGCTTGGTGAAGGCAGCTTCCCCCTGTCACCATTCCCCGTGACGCCAACGACGGACTTCTGACAGCGTTAAAATAAAAGCCATATAGATCAATGCATTGAATCCTTGGCTTGATATTTGCTTTAATCCGTCATTGGCAGTTTATCATTGAGAAGCACGATGGGATTCAAAGCGGGACTGGGCCGTTTCAAAGAGTACAAGTGGCTGCTCAGCAGAGGGGTAGGGACGCCGCTGCTGGTATTGGCCTCTCTGGGGATGGTGGTACTCCCCATTCCGCCCCTGATGCTGGATATCCTCTTCTCATTCAACATCGCCCTCTCCATCGTGGTGCTGCTGGTGGCGGTCTATACCCGCCGCCCCCTGGAATTTGCCGCCTTCCCCACCGTCTTGCTGATCGCCACCCTGCTGCGGCTCGCCCTCAACGTCGCCTCCACCCGGGTGGTGTTGCTGGAAGGCCACAACGGCAGCGCGGCGGCAGGCCATGTGATCGAGGCGTTCGGCAACGTGGTGATCGGCGGCAACTATGCCGTGGGCATCATCGTCTTCATGATCCTGGTGATCATCAACTTCGTGGTGGTCACCAAGGGGGCGGGCCGGATCTCAGAGGTGAGCGCCCGCTTCACCCTTGACGCCATGCCCGGCAAGCAGATGGCCATCGATGCGGATCTGAACGCCGGTCTCATCAACCAGGAAGAGGCCAAGAAGCGCCGTCAGGACGTGACTCAGGAAGCGGACTTCTACGGCTCCATGGACGGTGCCTCCAAATTCGTGAAGGGGGATGCCATCGCGGGCATCATGATCCTCTTCATCAACATCATCGGCGGCTTCATCATCGGCATGATGCAGCACCAGCTCACCTTCGGCGAAGCGGCCCAGGTCTATACCCTGCTCGCCATCGGTGACGGTCTGGTCGCCCAGATCCCCTCGCTCCTGCTCTCCATTGCCGCGGCCATCATCGTCACCCGTCAGAATACCGACCAAGACATGGGAACAGCGGTACTCGGCCAACTGTTCGAAAATCCCAAGGCGCTGGTGATCTCCGCAGGCATCCTGCTGATGATGGGCAGCGTGCCCGGCATGCCGCACCTGGCTTTCCTGAGCCTGGGGGCGGTGGCGGCGGCGGGCGCCTGGTGGCTGCTGCGCCGCGAGAAGCAGAACAAGGCGAAGGCGGCGAGCGGCGAACTCATGCCGGCCCAGGGGGATGCCCCGGTGGAGCAGAAGGATCTCAGCTGGGACGACGTCATGCCGGTGGACATCATCGGCCTGGAGGTGGGTTATCAGCTGATCCCGCTGGTGGACAAGAATCAGGGGGGCGAGCTGCTCAACCGGATCAAGGGGGTGCGCAAGAAGCTCTCCCAGGAGCTGGGCTTTCTGGTGCCTGCCGTCCACATTCGCGACAACCTGGATCTTGCCCCCAACCAGTACCGCATCACCCTGATGGGCGTGAGTACGGGGGAAGCCACCGTCTATCACGACAAGGAGATGGCCATCAACCCGGGGCAGGTGTTCGGCCAGATCCACGGTATCGCCACCCAGGACCCGGCGTTCGGGCTGGAGGCGGTCTGGGTCGCCAAGGAGCAGGTCTCCCAGGCCCAGACCCTTGGCTACACCGTGGTCGATGCGGCCACCGTGGTGGCTACCCACCTGAGCCAGATCCTCTCCAACCATGCGGCGCTGCTGCTGGGTCATGACGAGGTGCAACAACTGCTCGACATGATAGGGAAGCATCAGAGCAAGCTGGTGGAAGGACTGGTTCCCGAGGTGATCAGCATGGGCAACCTGGTGAAGGTATTGCAGAATTTGCTCAATGAAGGCGTGCCAATTCGCGATATGCGCACTATCCTGCAGACCCTCGTGGAATATGCGCCCCGCAGCCCGGACCCGGAAGTGCTGACCGCAGCCTGCCGGATCGCCCTGCGTAGATTGATTGTGCAGGAGATTGCCGGCCCCGAGCCCGAGCTGCCGGTGATCACCTTGTCACCAGAACTGGAACGTATATTGCATCAATCCCTGCAAGCAGGTGGGGGAGATGGCGCCGGTATCGAACCGGGACTGGCGGAGCGGATGCAACGCTCCCTGGTGGAAGCCACTCAACGACAAGAACTGGAAGGCCAGCCGGCCGTGCTTCTGACATCGGGGATATTGCGCAATACCCTGGCGAAATTTGTCAAGAATGCCATTCCTGGATTACGCGTGCTGTCCTATCAGGAAGTGCCTGACGACAAGCAGATCCGCATCGTCAGTGCGGTGGGACAGGGCTAGTTAGCGGAGATGACGGGTGAAGATTAAGCGGTTTTTTGCCAAAGACATGCGCACGGCGCTGGCCGAGGTCAAGGAGACTCTCGGACCCGATGCCGTCATCATGTCCAACAAAAAGGTCACCGGTGGGGTGGAGATAGTCGCGGCCGTCGATTATCAATCCCAGGTACCGGGGCCCAAAGACGCGCCGGTTCGCCGTCAGTTGAATGAAGAGAGCGTCAATATCTCGTCTGCGGGCAAGCAGATGACGAGGTCGGCGCCACCCAAGGAACAGAACGAATACTACGCCGATACCCTGGCGGCCCTGCTGGCACGCCAGCAGAAGCTCAATCCGGCCAACCCGGCGGGTGGCAATGCCGCACCGGGATCATGGTCTGGCAACGGAGGCAACGGTCAGCCGGCCTCGGCCTCCTGGCCCGCCAATGGCGCTGCCGGCACCCAGTCCGCCGGACTGGCGGGCGCGGCCAGTGCTCCCAGAACCCTGGCCGAACAGGGCCAGTGGGGCGCCGCTCCCGAGCCCGCCAAGCCCAAGGCCCGTCCTGCCGCCGCCCCGCGCCAGGCCCAGTCCGCCCAGCGAGATCAGGAGATGGAGGGGATGCGCAAGGAGATGGCCAGCATCCGCAAGCTGCTGGAGCACCAGATCTCCGGCCTGATGTGGCAGGAGGTGGAACGCCGCGAACCCATGCGCGCCCTGCTCATCAAGGAGCTCAAGAAGATGGGGTTTGACGACGCCTTCGCCGATCAGCTGGCGGGCCTCATCCCCGAAGACATGCCGATCCATCAGGCCATGGCCCAGCTGGCCGAGGTGCTGACGGCCCAGCTCAAGATCAGCGAGGACGAGATCCTGCGTCAGGGAGGGGCGGTGGCCCTGCTCGGACCGACCGGGGTGGGCAAGACCACCACCATCGCCAAGCTGGCGGCCCGCTTTGCCATGAAGTATGGCGCCGAGCAGGTGGCGCTCATTACCACGGACAACTACCGGATCGGGGCCCACGAACAGCTGCAGACCTATGGTCGCATCATGGGTTGCCCGGTGCGTCAGGTGCGGGACGCCGAAGAGCTGGCCAGTGCCCTCTATCAGTTCCGCCATCGCCGGCTGGTGCTCATCGACACCGCCGGGGTGGGTCAGCGGGATATCCGCCTGACCGAACAGCTCGACACCCTGGTGAAGAATGCCAAGGTGCGTATACGCAGTTATCTGGTCATGTCGGCCACCTCCCAGCGACGGGTGATGCAGGAGGCGGTGGATCACTTCCGGCGCATTCCGCTCTCCGGCTGCATTCTGACCAAGCTCGACGAGAGCCTGAATCTGGGTGAAGTGATCAACGTGTGCATTCAAAACGCCCTGCCCATCAGTTACATCACCGACGGGCAACGGGTGCCGGAAGATATTCAAGTTGCCAACGCGGCGCTGCTGGTCGGTGCCGCCATGGGGTCGCTGGAACGGGAAGCAGAAGATCCCTATTTCTGGGGATCGGGTTTTGGCGAATCCGAAGATTCGGAGTTTTATGAGTAACATGTATATGGATCAGGCGAGTGGTCTGCGCAAAATGCGTCAAAACAATCGAGTGAAAGTGATCGCCGTGTCCGGAGGCAAGGGGGGCGTCGGCAAGACCAACGTGACCCTGAACGTGGCGGGAGCCATGGCCGCCCAGGGCAAGCGGGTGTTGGTGCTGGACGCCGACCTTGGCCTGGCCAACGTCGACGTCATGCTGGGGCTGAGGGTGCATCGCAACCTCTCCCATGTGCTGGCGGGGGAATGCACCCTGGATGACATCATCGTCGAGGGGCCCTACGGCATGATGATAGTGCCGGCCACCTCGGGTACCCAGTCCATGGTCGAGCTCTCCCCGGTACAACATGCCGAGCTCATCCGCGCCTTCAGCGAGATGAAGACCCAGGTGGACGTGTTGCTGGTGGACACGGCGGCGGGGATTTCCGACATGGTGCTGAGCTTCACCCGCGCCGCCCAGGACATCATGGTGGTGGTGTGCGATGAACCCACCTCCATCACGGATGCCTACGCGCTCATCAAGATCCTCTCCAAGGATCACGGTGTGTTCCGCTTCAAGGTGGTGGCCAACATGGTCCGCTCCCTGCGCGAGGGGCAGGAGCTGTTCGCCAAGCTGACCCGGGTCACCGACCGCTTCCTGGATACCTCCCTGGAGCTGGTGGCCTGCGTGCCTTACGACACCAACCTGCGGGCCGCGGTGCGCAAGCAGAAACTGATAGTTGAGGCGTTTCCAAAATCCCCTGCCGCCCTGGTATTTCGTGCCCTGGCGAACAAGGCGGCGAGCTGGCCCATCCCGAATCAGCCGGGCGGCCACCTCGAATTTTTCCTGGAAAACTTGTTGCAAAAGCCGGTCATAACACAGGAAGACTCCCGTGAATAAAGCCCAAGCATACTTGCGTCATCAGGATTCCTACGTGCTGGTCGAGCGACACGCTCCGCTGGTCAAGCGGATTGCCCAGCATTTATTGGCTCGCCTGCCAAGCAGTGTCTTGCTGGATGACCTGATCCAGGCAGGTATGATTGGGCTGCTCGAAGCTTCCCGCAACTTTGACGGCAGCAAGGGCGCCAGCTTTGAAACCTATGCCGGCATCCGCATCCGTGGTGCCATGCTCGACGAGATCCGCCGTGGGGACTGGGTGCCCCGCTCGGTGCACCGCAACAGCCGTGCCATCGCAGAAGCGATCGAGAACGTGGAGCAGGCCCATGGCCGGGATGCCAGAGACACCGAGGTGGCCGCCAATATGGGGGTGTCCCTCGGGGAGTACCATGCCATGCTGCAGGATGTCTCCTGCGGCAAGATCATCGGCATTGAGGATCTGGGCGTCAGTGAAGATGTCATCGGTCATCCCGATGACGGCAACGGTCAGGGAGGATTCGACGATCTGGCGGCCGAACGCTTCCAGGGGGCTCTGGCCGAGCACATCGCCCGCCTGCCGGAGCGGGAGGCGCTGGTGCTCTCCCTTTATTACGATGAAGAGCTGAATCTGCGCGAGATCGGTGAAGTATTGAGTGTGAGTGAGTCTCGGGTGAGCCAGATTCATAGTCAGGCCATGCACAGGCTGCGCGCCCGTTTGCGAGATTGGAATTTATAAGTGGTTGTACTGGCTACACTGGAGCACAACTCTAAGGCATAATCCGCACCATAAAACCTGCGATCTGCATCATGTAAGTGAGCCGTCTTGGCGGCTATTTAGGAGGAACTTTGGACAAGAACATGAAAATCCTCATCGTCGATGACTTTTCAACGATGCGCCGGATTATCAAGAACTTGCTGCGTGACCTGGGATACAACAATACCCATGAAGCAGACGATGGCAACACGGCGTTGCCGATGCTGAAAAATGGCGACTTCCAGTTCGTGGTCACCGACTGGAACATGCCCGGCATGCAGGGCATCGACCTGCTCAAGGCGATTCGCCTCGACGACAAGCTCAAGCACCTGCCGGTTCTGATGGTGACTGCCGAAGCCAAACGCGAGCAGATCATCGAAGCCGCCCAGGCCGGGGTCAATGGCTATATCGTCAAGCCGTTCACCGCTGCCACCCTCAAAGAGAAGCTCGACAAAATCTTTGAACGTATCGGCTAAGGAGCGGCAGGGATGAAGGCCAAAACGAGTGCCATGATCTCGCTTGACCAGGCAAGGATGCTGGTTGCCCACCTGGAGCGGGAAGAGTTTGAACAGGCCGATACCATCCTCGCCGATGTGTGCGCCCCCAATGCGGCGGCCCTGTTTGACAAGGTGGGGCAGCTGACCCGCCAATTGCACAACTCATTGCAGGATTTTCGCCTGGATCCCAGGATCCCCGACCTGGCCACCCATGAGATCCCGGATGCCCGGGAGCGTCTGAGCTATGTCATCGACATGACGGACAAGGCGGCCAATCGCACCATGGATGCGGTCGAGGCAAGCCTTCCCATCGCCGATCGACTCAACGACAACATTCAGCTGGTCATGCCCAACTGGAATGCCCTGATGAGCCGGGATCTCGAGCTGGGTCAATTCAAGGCGCTGTGCCATCAACTGAATGATTTTATTAAGGCTTCTGAGACGGATGCCGATAAGTTACGACAACTGCTGACGGAAATTCTGATGGCTCAGGATTTCCAGGACCTGACCGGTCAGATGATCCGCAAGGTGATCAAACTGGTGCAGGAAGTTGAAACGAAGTTGATAGAGATGCTGACCATGTTCGGTGAGGGCGTTAGCGACAATTCGGCACGTAGCCTGCCAGCGAGCGGCATCGAGGCGGAAGGCCCCATCATGAACCCGCAGACCCGCTCAGATGTGGTCAATGGTCAAGATGATGTGGACGATCTGCTGTCTAGCCTGGGATTCTAATGGAGTGACGCATGGCCTTCGAAGTTGATGAAGACATACTGCAAGACTTTTTGGTCGAAGCATCAGAAATATTGGAACAGTTGTCTGAACAACTGGTCGACTTGGAAAAGCGGCCCGATGACAAGAACCTGTTGAACGCCATCTTCCGCGGCTTCCACACCGTCAAGGGGGGAGCGGGCTTCCTCTCCCTCACCGAACTGGTGGATGTCTGTCACGGTGCCGAGAACCTGTTCGACATGCTGCGCAACGGCAAGCGGACCCTCAGTGCCGAGCTGATGGATGTCATCTTGCAGGCGCTGGATGCCATCAACGTCATGTTTGCCCAGGTCCAGAACCGCGAAGAGATAAGCCCCGCTTCTCCCGATCTGCTGCACGATCTGCACGAGCTGTGCAAGCCGGAAGGGCAGGAGCAGCTGCGTACCGCCAGCGTGGCGGCCCAGCCAGCACCCGAGCCTGAGCCCGAACCAGAACCCGAGGTCATCGCCGAGGTGGCGCCTGTCGCCGTCAATGGCGGTGGCTCCATCGACGAGATCTCCGCCGACGAATTTGAACGCCTGCTCGATGAGCTGCACGGTGTCGGCAAAGCGCCGACGGTCTCTGCCGCCCCCGTGCTGAGCGGTTCAGGTGACATCACAGACGACGAATTCGAAGCCCTGCTCGACCAGCTCCATGGTCAGGGCCAGCACGGTGGTGCCCCCGATCTGGCCCCCCTGCAGTCGGTCCAGAAAGAGGTGGACGAGCTCATCGACGACGATGAGTTCGAGCGCCTGCTGGATGAACTGCACGGCCGTGGGCAGGGGCCCCAGCACAGTCTGGCATCTGCTCCTACGCCCGCTCCCGAACCCAAGGCTCCGGCACCCGCTGCCCCCGCAGCCCCGGTGACGCCGCCCAAGGCGCCAGTGGCCGCCAAACCCGCGCCGGCAGAGCCCCCAGCGCCAGCCAAGGCCGCCCCTGCCAAGCAGGCCGCTCCCGCCGAGAGCAGCGCGGTACAGAGCGATACCACGGTGCGGGTGGATACCAAGACCCTGGACGTCATCATGAACATGGTGGGCGAACTGGTGCTGGTGAGAAACCGCCTGGTGAGCCTCGGCATCGCCAGCAATGACGAAGAGATGTCCAAGGCTGTCGCGAACCTCGACGTCGTGACCGCCGATCTGCAGGGCGCGGTCATGAAGACCCGCATGCAGCCTATCAAGAAAGTATTCGGCCGCTTCCCGCGTGTGGTGCGCGACCTGGCTCGTACCCTCAAGAAGGAGATCGAGCTGGTGATGGTGGGTGAGGACACGGATCTGGACAAGAACCTGGTGGAGGCCCTGGCCGACCCCCTGGTTCACCTGGTGCGCAACTCCTGCGACCATGGCGTCGAGATGCCGGACGTGCGCGAGAAAGCGGGCAAACCCCGTCAGGGTACCATCACCCTGAGCGCCTCCCAGCAAGGGGACCACATTCTGCTCTGCATCGAGGATGACGGCGCAGGGATGGACCCGGAGAAGCTCAAGTCGATCGCCATCAGCCGTGGCGTGCTCGATGCTGACAGCGCGGCGCGCATGAGCGACAACGATGCCTACAACCTGATCTTCGCCCCCGGCTTCTCCACCAAGTCGGAGATCTCCGACATCTCCGGCCGTGGAGTGGGCATGGACGTGGTGAAGACCAGCATCGTCAGCCTCAATGGCTCGGTGCACATCGATTCCACCTGGGGCAAGGGCACCCGTCTCGAGATCAAGGTTCCCCTGACCCTGGCCATTCTGCCGACCCTGATGGTGGAGGTGGGTCAACAGACCTTCGCCCTGCCCCTCGGTTGCGTGAATGAAATTTTCCACCTGGATCTGAAAAAGGCCAACGTGGTGGATGGCCAGCTCACCATCATCGTCCGTGACAAGGCGATTCCGCTGTTCTACCTGCACAAGTGGCTGGTACGCGGTGCCGGCAAGACGGCCCGCCAGGACCAGGGCCACGTGGTCATCGTCCAGATCGGCACCCAGCAGGTCGGCTTCGTGGTAGACAACCTCATCGGTCAGGAAGAGGTGGTGATAAAGCCCCTGGACAACCTGCTGCAAGGTACCCCCGGCATGGCCGGCGCCACCATTACCAGCGACGGCGGCATCGCCCTCATTCTGGATGTGCCCAGCCTGCTCAAGGCCTATGCCCGTCGCCACTGAGCGCCAGGCTCAAGGAGTTAAAAGAATAACAATGGCAGTCAAGGTATTAGTGGTCGACGATTCGAGTTTCTTCCGCCGCCGGGTCAGCGAAATCATCAATCAGGATCCCCTGATGACGGTGATCGACACGGCCCAGAACGGGCGGGAGGCGGTAGACAAGGCGCAGCAGTTGCGGCCAGACGTCATTACCATGGACATTGAAATGCCGGTGCTCGACGGCATCAGCGCCGTGCGCGAGATCATGGCCAAGTGTCCGACCCCCATCCTGATGTTCTCCTCCCTGACCCACGAGGGAGCCAAGGCAACCCTGGATGCGCTGGATGCGGGCGCCCTCGATTTTCTGCCCAAGAAGTTTGAAGACATCGCCCGCGACAAGGACGAAGCCGTCAACCTGCTGCAGCAGCGGGTCAAGGAGATCGCCCGCAAACGCTTCCTGATGGCCACCCGGCCCCGAGCCCCCGAGCCTGCCGTCCGGCCCGCCGTCACGGGGGCCCTGAATCGTCCCTTGGCCGAACGCCAGCCCGAGCCTGCGCGGGCAGCGGCGGCTCCCGCCGCGTTCAAGCGCAGTGGCAAGAGTTACCAGCTGGTTGCCATCGGTACCTCCACCGGCGGGCCGGTGGCACTGCAGAACGTGCTGACCAAGCTGCCGGGAGATTTCCCTCATCCCATCCTGCTGATCCAGCACATGCCGGCCACCTTCACCGCTGCCTTTGCCGCCCGCCTCAACGGGCTGTGCCAGATAGGGGTCAAGGAGGCGCAGGATGGCGACGTGCTCAAGCCGGGTCAGGCCTATCTTGCCCCCGGTGGCAAGCAGATGTTGCTGGAAGGGCGCGGGCCCGGTGCCCGTCTTCGCATCATCGATGGCAATGACAAGGTCAACTACAAACCCTGCGTGGACATTACCTTCGCCTCCGCCGCCAAGACCTATGGCGACAAGGTGCTGGCCATCGTCCTGACCGGCATGGGCGCGGATGGCCGCGACGGTGCCCGTCTGCTCAAGGAGCAGGGGGCGACCATCTGGGCGCAGGATGAAGCCTCCTGCGTGGTCTATGGCATGCCCCAGGCCGTTGCCAAGGCGGGCATAGCAAGCGAATCCCTGCCGCTGGATCGGGTGGCCCAGCGCATTCTGGTCGAGTTGGGTCGCTGACCATGGGCATGCTCGGCCTGGTGCTGGCGCTGGGGGCCGTCGCCATCGCCCAGTGGTGGCATGGCGGGAGCCTGCTGACCCTGCTGGATGGCCCGGCCTTTGTCATCGTCGTCGGGGGAACCTGGGGGGCGGTGATCTTGCAGACTCCCCGCAGGTACCTGCTCAGTGCCCTGAGGCAGGCAACCTGGATGCTGTTTCCGCCGCAGCTGGATCTTGCGGAGCAGGCCGAACGCCTGAAGGCGTGGGCCCAGTTCGCCCGCCAGCAAGGCTTGCTGGCGCTGGAAAACCAGGCCGAGGCCGAGCCCGATCCCTTCACCCGCCAGGGGCTTTCCATGATTGTGGATGGCGTCTCCATCGAGGATATCCGCAGCTTGCTGGAGGCGGACATCGACATCGAGCAGGAGCGCAACGAGCACTCGGCCAGGGTGTTCGAGTCCATGGGGGGGTACAGCCCCACCATCGGCATCATCGGGGCCGTGATTGGCCTCATCCAGGCCATGTTTCATCTGGAGGAGCCAGGCACCCTGGGGGCGGGCATTGCCGTGGCCTTCGTCGCCACCATCTACGGGGTGGGCTTTGCCAACTTGCTCTATCTGCCGATTGCGAATCGGTTGCGCGCCTTCCACTACCATTACGGCCTCTATCAGGAGATGACCCTGGAGGGGCTTCTGGCCATCGCCCACGGGGAGAACGGCCCGCAGGTTGAAAGGCGGTTACGGGCTTATCTGAAAGGGGAGTAGCCATGCGCAAGCGCTATCGTTTGCACCTGCAAGGGCGAGAGCATCTCGATCGCTGGCTGGTCTCCTATGCCGATTACATGACGCTCATCTTCGCCCTTTTCGTGGTGCTCTACTCCGTTGCCATCGTCAACAAGGAGGAGTACCGCGCCGTCATCGAGGGCATGACCCAGGCCTTCAACCAGGCGCCGCGCAGCGATGGCCTGCTGGAAGGACGGGGCAATTCCTTGCTGGACAACCCGGTGTCGGCCGCCCCCAGCCTGCTGGAGAGCAAGGCCTCTGCGTCCCCCTCGCGTGCCCCCATCACGGGTACGCCCGTCTCGCAAGATGGCACGGCTCTTGCGCAGATCGACATGCAGATCCAGGAGTCCATGGGCGCCCTGGTCGATGCGGGGGTGGTGAAGCTTGCGCAGGATGACAACTGGCTGACGGTGGAGTTGAGTTCAGGTCTCCTGTTCAACAGTGGCAGCGCTTTTCTGGGTAACAATGCCGCCCCTGTGCTCGATACGCTTTCAGGTATTCTCAAACCGGTCGATAACTATGTCAGGGTGCGGGGCTACACGGATAACCAACCGATAAACAACGAAATTTTCCGCTCCAACTGGACATTGTCAGCGGCCCGCGCCGAGGCAGTGCTCAATGCCCTGGTGGGCAAAGGGGTGGCTCCCGGTCGGCTCGCCTACGAGGCGTACGGAGAGTTTTCCCCCTTCGTCGACAATGGCACCGAGCAGGGACGATTACAGAATCGCAAGGTGGTGGTCGCCATATCCAGGTTCGCCTGGGTGCCGCCAGCCCCCGTCAAACCGCTGACGGTGGCACCGGTGCAGGACGCACCGCAGAGTGTCGACAGTGAAAAGATCAGGGTGATCGCGCTGCCCGGTGGGGGCATACGCATAACAACAAGGCAGGATTGATACAGTGATTGTTTGGACGGTTGCCAATCAGAAAGGTGGAGTCGGTAAAACCACCACGGTCGTCTCCCTGGCGGGCATTCTGGCCCAGCGTGGCCAGCGGGTACTGCTGATCGACACCGACCCCCACGCCTCCCTGACCTCCTATCTCGATTTCGACTCGGACAGGCTGGAAGGCACCCTGTACGAGTTGTTCCAGGCGGCCAAACCCAGCGCCGAGCTGGTCAACCGGATGACCCTCAAGACCCGATTCGAGAACATCAGCCTGCTGCCCGCCTCGATTACCCTGGCCACGCTGGATCGGGTGATGGGCAACCGGGAAGGGATGGGGCTGGTGCTCAAGCGCGCTCTGCTGCGGGTGCAGGATCAGTTCGACTACGTGCTCATCGACTGCCCGCCGGTGCTGGGGGTCATGATGGTGAACGCGCTGGCGGCCTGCGATCGCATCCTGGTGCCGGTACAGACCGAATTCCTGGCCCTCAAGGGGCTGGAGCGGATGATGAAGACCTTCGAGATCATGCAGCGCTCCAAGCGGGAGAAGTTCCGCTACACCATCATTCCGACCATGTTTGACAAGCGTACCCGCGCCTCCCTGATGACATTGCAGTCCATCAAGGAGCAGTATGGGGAGGCGGTGTGGAATGCGGTCATTCCCATCGACACCAAATTCAGGGATGCCAGTCTGGTGCACATTCCTCCCTCCATCTATGCACCGGGCAGCCGGGGCACCTATGCCTATGAGACCCTGCTCAACCATCTCGACGCGCTGGAGCGTCAACGGACCCAGGAGGTGATGCCGTGAGAGAGACCACCCA
Source organism: Aeromonas sp. QDB63 (assembly GCF_027707425.1). Classification (NCBI taxonomy): domain Bacteria; kingdom Pseudomonadati; phylum Pseudomonadota; class Gammaproteobacteria; order Aeromonadales; family Aeromonadaceae; genus Aeromonas; species Aeromonas sp. QDB63. Next base: position 45,967 of record NZ_JAPCIS010000002.1, on the reverse strand, counting down.
GGTTCGGGCCATGGACGACTATTTCCACTCCCTGCTGCTGGACGATGCCCTGCTGCGGGAAGATCCCGAAGACGAAGCACCGGCCCCTGCGTTGCAACGTCAGACCGTCGCCGTGCCGGAGGTGGCTGCCACCCCCTATCTTGAAGCCGATACCCGACTGGCCCAGCTGAGCGAGCTGCTTGCCCAGGTGGGACAGGTCCAGTTCGAGATGGATGCCCTGAGCCACGAAGAGGTGCATGTCGAACCATTCCAGCTCGAGGCGGAGGTGGTTGACAGTGAGCCTCTGGTCGCCCTGGCAGAGCCGGTGGTGGAAGCCGTGGCGGAGGAGGTCGAGCCCGTCGCCCTCGCGGTGGCAGAACCTGCGCCCGCCCTTGAGGCGGCGCCCGCACCGTCGACCTGGGAGAACCTGGATACCGGCAACGAGTTTCAGGCGCTCTTCTTCGACGTGGCCGGGGTGACGTTTGCGGTGCCTCTGACCGAGTTGGGGGGCATCCATCAACTGGGGGAGGTGACCTCTCTCTTCGGCCAGCCGGGCTGGTACAAGGGGATCATGACCTCCCGCGAGCAGAAGATGAACGTGGTGGACACGGCCCAGTGGGTCATGCCGGGTCAGCATCTGGAGATGGACGATTACAAATATCTGATTATGCTGGGAGAATCACCCTGGGGATTGGCCTGTCACCAGTTGAAGGGCACAGAACTGCTGCACCGGGACCAGGTGAAGTGGCGCCATCAGGAGGGCAAGCGCCCCTGGTTGGCCGGCATGGTCAAGGAGAAGATGTGTGCCCTGCTGCACGTCAGGGAGCTCTTGCTGCTGCTTGGCCGGGGCGTGAACATCGAAGGCCGCTGACAACATCGGCATCGCCATGGTTTTATTGCTAATTTTACCCGTTGACGGGTTCATACAAGGATCAAGAAGATGACAGAGAAGCGCAATATTGCACAGAATCTGGCCGAAGACGAAGTGCTGCAGTGGGTGACCTTCCAGTTGGAAAACGAGACCTATGGCATCAACGTGATGCAGGTTCAGGAAGTGTTGCGCTACACCGAGATCGCTCCGGTCCCGGGTGCACCTGACTACGTGCTGGGTATCATCAACCTGCGTGGCAACGTGGTGACCGTCATCGATACCCGCTCCCGTTTCGGCCTGCCGGCCGGGGATGTGAGCGAGAACTCCCGCATCGTCATCATCGAGGCGGAGAAGCAGGTGATCGGCATCATGGTGGACAGCGTGGCCGAGGTGGTCTATCTGCGCTCCTCCGAGATCGATGCCGCCCCGGCGGTGGGCACCGAGGAGAGCGCCAAGTTCATCCAGGGCGTCAGCAACCGTGACGGCCAACTGCTGATCCTGGTGGATCTCAACAAGCTGCTCTCCGACGAAGAGTGGGAAGACATTGGTTCCCTGTAACAGGGACGGGAACGTGCGGACGGGGGCGATGGCACCTGTCCGCCTCCCTGTGACGGTAAGGTGATGGTTTGATGATTGAATTTGCAGCCTTGGGGTTGTCCTTGCTCGCACTGGTGCTGGCCCTTTACGGGATCCTGGGGCACCGTCGTCGCCAGCGAGAGTCCGAGGCCAGGGTGGAAGCGCTGCAGGGGCAGCTCGAGAGTCTGCGCAAGCAGATGATGGAGTTGCACACGGGCGCAATCGGCATGGGTCAGCGTCTGCAAGCCGCAGAAGGGGCCATGCAGAAGATCCACGACAGCCAGCAGGAGCTGACGTTGCAGGATCCGGAGCGCCGCCTCTACAGCCGCGCCGCCAAGATGGTGGAGCTTGGTGCCGATCTGGACGAGGTGATGAGCGAGTGCGAGTTGCCCCAGGCGGAAGCGGAGCTGCTTATTTCCCTGCGAAAGGGACGCAGCTGACGGATGTGTCGCGGGGAGGCCGGTGCCTCCCCGCTTTCTGTTCGGCCCGTGGCCACCTCTTTCTTGATGCCGGGACAGTGGATAATCCTTTGGCATCAATCTCTTTGGTGGGGGCGCGATCTTCCCCACAAATCCTGTTGATTATTGGCATCTTTGAAAAGACGCCTCCGGATCCTGTGTTAAGATACAGGCCGCCTCATTTTCAACGATTACATCCCCATGCTGCTTCAAGCGAACAATCTGAGCTGCGTGCGTGAAGATCGCACCCTGTTTGAACATCTCTCCTTCGCGGTGCGTGCCGGGGATTTGATGCAGATTGAGGGTCCCAACGGGGTGGGCAAGACCAGCCTGTTGCGCCTGCTCACCGGCCTCTCCCAGCCCTTTGCTGGCGAGGTGTGCTGGAATGGGGAGAATATCCGCCATTGCCGGGATGAATACCACGCCAGCCTGCTTTACCTGGGCCATCAGCCCGGCGTCAAGGCGACCCTGACCCCCCTTGAGAATCTCTCCTTCTACCAGAAGCTTCATGGCCCTGCCGGGGACGGCGTGGATCTCTGGCGGGTGCTGGCCCAGGTCGGCCTCGCCGGTTTCGAAGACTATCCCGCGGGGCAGCTCTCCGCCGGGCAGCAGCGACGGGTGGCGCTGGCCAGGTTGTGGCTGAGCGAGCGACCGGCGCTCTGGATCCTGGACGAGCCCTTCACCGCCATCGACAAGCAGGGGGTCAGGGTGCTGGAGCAGTTGTTCCTCGCCCACGCGGACAGGGGGGGCATGGTGGTCCTTACGACCCACCAGGATCTGACCCTGATGCAGGGACGGCTCAAGACCCTCTCCCTGACCTCGCTGTTGCAGGAGTAGCCCATGCTGCGCGCCGTCATACACCTTATTCACCGCGAGTTGCTGATGGCCCTGCGCCAGCGCGCCGACATCTTCAACCCGCTCTGGTTCTTCCTCATCGTCATCACCCTGTTTCCATTGGGGATCGGGCCCGAGCCCCAGTTGCTGGCCCGCATCGCTCCCGGCATCATCTGGGTGGCGGCCCTGCTGGCGGCCATGCTCTCCCTGGAGCGGCTGTTTCGTGACGACTTCAGTGACGGCGCCCTGGAGCAGATGATGCTGATGCCCCATCCCCTGGGGTTGCTGGCCCTGGCCAAAGTGATCGCTCACTGGTTGCTGACCGGTCTGCCGCTGTTGCTGGTCTCCCCCTTGCTCGCCATCCTGCTCTCCCTGGAGCTGAAGACCTATGTGGCCGTGGTGGCAACCCTGGCGCTCGGTACGCCGGTGCTGAGCCTGCTCGGGGCGGTCGGAGTAGCGCTGACCGCAGGGCTGCGCAAGGGGGGCGTGCTGCTCAGCCTGTTGTTGCTGCCGCTCTATATTCCGGTGCTTATCTTCGCCACGTCCGCCATCGACGCGGCGAGCATGGGACTGCCCTATGCCGGTCAGCTCGCCATCCTGGGGGCCATGCTGGTGGGGGCATTGACCCTGACGCCCCTGGCTATCTCGGCGGCGCTTCGGGTGAGTGTCAACTGATTGATTTGGTGAAAAGATTTTCGTTTGAAGCCTTGTTAGGGGCGAGATAGTTGAGATAGATCAAGGGGATGGCTGCTTATTGCTTTCGGGGGATATGATGTTTTTCCCCCATGGGTATGGTAGCCCTCGCCACTTAAAAATTAATAACTGAAAGGTTTCGTGAGCTATGTGGAAATGGTTGCACCCTTATGCCAAACCCGAGCGCGCCTATGGGCTGGCCGGCACCCTGCTGCCCTGGTTTGCCGTGACAAGCCTGCTCGCCTTCATCATCGGCACCGTCTGGGGGCTGGCTTTCGCACCCGCCGATTACCAGCAGGGCGACTCTTTCAGGATCATCTATATCCATGTGCCCTCCGCCATCCTCTCCATGGGCGCCTACTCCACCATGGCGGTGGCCGCCTTCATTGGCCTGGTGTGGCAACTGCGCATGGCAGACATGACGGTGGCGGCCATCGCCCCGGTGGGGGCCGTCTTCACCTTCATCGCCCTCTTTACCGGCGCCGCCTGGGGCAAACCCATGTGGGGCACCTGGTGGGTGTGGGATGCCCGGCTCACCTCCGAGCTCATCCTGCTGTTCCTCTATCTGGGTGTCATCGCCCTCTACAACGCCTTCAGCGACAAGGTGGTGGCGGGCCGCGCCGCCGGCATCCTGGCGCTGGTCGGGGTGATCAACCTGCCCATCATCCACTACTCGGTGGAGTGGTGGAACACCCTGCACCAGGGGGCCACCATCACCAAGTTTGACAAACCCTCCATCTCCCCCGAGATGCTGTGGCCGCTGCTCATCATGATCCTGGCGTTTGCCGCATTTCTCGGTGCCCTGACCCTGATGCGTTTTCGCAATGAGCTGCTGATGCGGGAGTGGCACCGCCCCTGGGTCGCCGACATCGCCAGGCAGGAGAAGTAAGCATGCACTTTGCCTCGTTCAGTGATTTCATGGCCATGGGAGGCTATGCCTTCTACGTCTGGCTCTCCTTCGGTCTGACCCTGCTCTGCCTGGTCGGCATCGTCATTTCCACCCGGTTGAAGACCCGCAGCCTGCTTGGCGAACTGCGCAACAAGCAGGCTCGGGAGGCACGCCGCAAGGCGGCCCAGCAGATGGAGAACACCCTATGAACCCGCGCCGCAAGAAACGCCTCACCATCATCCTGGCCATCAGCCTGGGCCTTGCCAGCGTGACTGGCCTGGTGCTCTATGCCCTGAGCCAGAACATCGACCTCTTCTACACCCCGAGCGAGCTGGTGGAAGGGAAGGGGCCGGAGAAGATCAAGCCCGAGGAGGGGCAGCGCCTGCGCATCGGTGGCCTGGTGGTGCCGGGGTCTGTGGTGCGGGATCCCCAGAGCCTCAAGGTAGCCTTCAAGCTGGTGGACAACGGCGGCCATCTGGTGACGGTGGAGTTTGACGGCATTCTGCCGGACCTGTTCCGCGAGGGGCAGGGCATTGTCGCTCAGGGCACCCTCAAGGATGCCACCACGGTCGCCGCCTTCGAGGTGCTGGCCAAGCACGACGAGAACTACATGCCGCCGGAAGTGGCCGACGCCACCAACGGCATGCACTTCAAGCCCGAATACACAGAGGCGCAGTTGCAGGGAGCCAAGCAATGATGCCGGTATGCGCCAAGAATTCACTTCTTTATGCCGCCAAATCGGCAGGTTTCTCTGTGCAATCGAGAGGGAATAGTCAATGATCCCGGAATTAGGGCAGTTCTCACTGATCCTGGCCTTCGCCACCGCCCTGCTGCTGGGCAGTTACCCGCTGATCGGGGCCCATCTCGGTCGTCTTGGCATGATGTCGGCGGCCCGCCCGCTCGCCTACAGCCAGTTCCTGCTGCTGCTGCTGTCGTTTCTCTGTCTCACCTGGGCCTTTATCGACAACGACTTCACCGTGCAGTACGTGGCCACCAACTCCAACAGCCTGCTGCCCCTGCAATACCGCATCTCGGCGGTATGGGGAGCCCATGAAGGCTCGCTGCTGCTCTGGGTGCTGACCCTGGGGGGCTGGACGGCGGCGGTGGCCCTCTTCAGCCGTCGCCTGCCGCTCGATGCGGTGGCGCGGGTACTCGGGGTGCTCGGCCTTATCTCGGTGGGCTTCACCGCCTTCGTGCTGTTCACCTCGGATCCTTTCACCCGCACCCTGCCGTATTTCCCGGTGGACGGGCGGGATCTCAATCCGCTACTGCAGGATCCCGGTCTCATCTTCCACCCCCCCATGCTCTACATGGGCTACGTGGGCTTCTCGGTGGCCTTCGCCTTCGCCATCGCCTCCCTGATGACGGGGCGTCTGGACGCCACCTGGGCGCGCTGGTCCCGTCCCTGGACCATGGCGGCCTGGGTCTTCCTGACGCTGGGCATCGTGCTCGGCTCCTGGTGGGCCTATTACGAACTCGGCTGGGGTGGCTGGTGGTTCTGGGATCCGGTGGAAAACGCCTCCTTCATGCCCTGGCTGGCGGGCACGGCCCTGCTCCACTCCCTCGCGGTGAGCGAGAAGCGCGCCACCTTCAAGGCCTGGACCGTGCTGCTGGCGCTCTCGGCCTTCTCCCTGAGCTTGCTCGGCACCTTCCTGGTGCGTTCCGGCGTGCTGGTGTCGGTCCATGCGTTTGCCTCGGACCCGACCCGGGGTCTGTTCATCCTGGGCTTCCTGCTGGCGGTGATAGGCAGCTCCCTATTGCTGTTCGCCTTCAAGGGCTCCCAGGTGAAGAGCCACGGCAAGCATGAGCTGTGGAGCCGGGAGACCCTGCTCCTTGGCAACAACATCCTGCTGGTGGCGGGCCTGCTCACCGTGCTGCTCGGCACCCTGCTGCCCCTGGTGCACAAGGAGCTGGGGCTTGGCAGCATCTCCATCGGCACCCCCTTCTTCAACCACATCTACAGCTGGCTAATCATCCCCTTCGCCCTGCTGCTGGGGGTGGGCCCCCTGTTCCGCTGGCGCCGCCAGGATCTCGGTGAGCTCAAGGGCAAGGTGATGCTCGCCCTGGTGCTGAGCCTGGCCGCGGCTCTGCTGTTGCCCAAACTCTTTGCCGAGGCGTTCAAACCCTGGGCTGCGCTCGGTATCGGCCTTGGCGTCTGGATCATCGTCACCAGCGTGCAGGAGACCTGGGCGCGGGCCACCCACAAACACGGTTTTGCCACCGGCGTGCGCAAGCTTGGCAACAGCCACTGGGCCATGATCCTGGGGCACGTGGGGCTCGCGGTCAGCATCATCGGCATCGCCTGCACCCAGAACTACAGCATCGAGAAGGACCTGCGGATGCAGGCCGGCGATCGCGTCCAGTTCGCCGATTACGAGTTCGTCTTCACCGGCATCAAGGAGAAGAACGGCCCCAACTACGACGGTTTCAAGGGCGTGCTGGAAGTGCACCAGGATGGCAAGCAGGTAGCCCTGCTCAAACCTGAGAAGCGGATGTACACCGTGAGCCGCATGCCGATGACCGAGGCGGCCATCGATGCGGGGGTTACCCGGGATCTCTATGCGGCGCTCGGCGAGCAGCTCGACAACGGCGCCTGGGCGGTACGGATCTACTACAAGCCCTTCGTGCGCTGGATCTGGTTCGGCGGCGTCTTCATGGCCCTCGGCGGCGTGCTGGCCATGCTGGACAAGCGCTACCGCTTCGGACGTCGTGACGAGGAGGCCAAGGCATGAGCAAGAAGACCTGGCTCTATCTGCTGCCCTTCATCATCTTCCTGATGGGGGCCGTGTTTCTGTTCAAGGGGCTCTACTCCGATCCCACCAAGCTCGAATCCGTGATGGTGGACAAGGAGGTGCCCGTGTTCACCCTGCAGGACATCTATGACCTGGGCAAGCAGCACGACAGGAGCATCCTCAAGGGGCGCCCCATGCTGCTCAATGTCTGGGCCACCTGGTGCCCGACCTGTTACGGAGAACACACCTACCTCAAGGAGCTGGCGGGGCAGGGGATCTACATCGTCGGCATGAACTACAAGGACGAGCGTGACAAGGCCATCAAGTGGCTGGCGGAGCTTGGCAACCCCTACCAGATCAACCTCTACGATCCGGACGGCATGCTGGGGCTGGATCTCGGTGTCTATGGCGCGCCCGAGACCTTCTTCATCGACAGCCAGGGCATCATCCGCTATCGCCACGTGGGGGACATCAACCCAGACGTCTGGGCCAGTACCCTCAAACCCATCTTCGATGCCATGAAGTGAGGCCTCCCCGATGAAAACACTGATTGCATCCCTGTTGCTGCTGGCCGGTCTCGTCTGCGCCGGACAGGCCCGCGCCGCCATCGATGTCTACACCTTCGAGAGCGACGCCCAGGAGCAGACCTTTCGCGAGCTGACTAAGGAGCTGCGCTGCCCCAAGTGCCAGAACCAGGACATCGCGGATTCCAACGCCGGACTTGCCAAGGATCTGCGGGACAAGACCTACCAGATGGTGCGCGAGGGCAAGGAGAAGCAGGAAGTGGTGGACTACATGGTGGCCCGCTACGGCAACTTCATTCTCTATGATCCCCCCCTGATGGCCTCGACCCTGATCCTCTGGCTTGGCCCCTTGCTGGTCATCGTGATTGGCGTCGTCACCGTGGTGGTGCGAAGCCGCCGCCATGCCCCTGCTCCCTTGCAACAGTCTGAAGGCACCCTGAGTGCAGAAGAGCAGGCCAGGCTGTCCGCCCTGCTCAAAGAGGAAGAGAAACCATGACCCCATTCTGGATACTGGGTGCGGCCCTGCTGGTGCTGGCGAGCCTGGCGCTGATCGTGCCGCTGTGGCGCGGCGAGGGCAGGCAGAGCATCAGTCGCTCGGCCCTCAACAAGCAGCTCTATCGCCAGCGCCTGCTGGAGATAGGGGAGGAGCGGGAGCAGGGGATACTGGCGGAGGAGCCGGAATCCCTGGTGGAGCTGCAGCGCAGCCTCCTGGACGACATTCCCGACGTGGAGCAGACCGCCCGTGGCGGCAAGAGCCTGATCTGGATCCCCGGTGTGCTGGTGCTGGCGGTGGTGAGCATCGGCCTCTACGCCAAGCTCGGCGCCTGGCAGGAGGTGAGCCGCTGGCAGGATGCCAGCAGCCGGTTGGGGGAGCTCAGCAATCGCATCCTGGTGGAGCGCGACGCCCGGGTGACCGAGCAGGATCTGCTGGACTTCACCCTGGCCCTGCGAACCCAGCTGAAACAAGAACCGAACGACTACCGTGGCTGGCTGCTGCTGGGACGTCTGACCCTGGATGGCAATGATCCCGAGATGGCCCGCGAGGCGCTGGAGCGTGCCTACGCTCTCGCGCCCCAGAAGGCCATGGTGGCGGTGCCCTATGCCCAGGCCCTGATGATGACGGGGGAGGAAGCCCGTGCGGATCAACTGTTGCAGGCGGTCATTACCGAGGACCCGGCCAACATCGAGGCTCGCTCCGTCCACGCCTTCATGGCCCTGCAAAAAGAGGATTTCCAGACCGCCCTCGACCGCTGGCAGGGGATGTTGCCGCTGCTGGAGCCGGGCTCGGCCCGCTACACCATGGTGGAGCGCTCCATGGAGTACGCCAGGCAGCAGCTTGGCCAGCGTGGCATCGCCGTGACTACCCCGTCTGCCGAAGGCCAGGCACAAGCCGGGGTGCTGGCGGTGAAAGAGGGGGAGTTCCCCCTGCACATCACCCTGGCGCCGGGCATCAAGATGCCGGAAGATGCCCATCTGTTCGTCTTTGCGGTGATCCCCAACGGTCCGCCCATGCCCATCGCGGTCAAGCGCATTGCAGGCCCGCATCTCCCGCTCACCCTCTCCCTGGGGGACGGGGATGCCATGATGGAGGGGAGCAAGCTGGCGGCCCATGCCGAGCTGCAGTTCAAGGCGCGCCTCTCCCGGGGCGGCAACGTCATGAACAAGGAAGGCGCCTTTGAAGGGGTTTCGGTCACCGTGCCGACCAGCACCATCCCCACAGCGCCGATTGACATCCGCATCGATCACGCCCTCTAATATGCTTTTGGCCCACCCCTTGGGGTGGGCCCCCTGTATAATTCATATCAATACCCAAAAAAATCTTAGGACTTTCATATGTATCTGCGTTCAGGAGCATTGGCGGTGGCATTGCTGCTCGCGGGCTGTGCGGGCGGCCCTCCCAAGCCGGGCCCGGAGAGCCTGGATCTCGGCGAGACCCCGAGCCGCCCCGGGGCATCCAGCACGGCCAGCGATCCTCGCGACCCCTTCCAGGGGCCCAACCGTGCCATGTGGGCCGTCAACTATGACGTGCTGGAGCCCTATGTGGCGCGCCCCGTGGTACACGGCTATGCCCGCTATGTCCCGCAAGGAGTGAGGGACAGCATAGAGAATTTCGTGGACAACTTCGACGAGCCGAGCAGCATGGTAAACCACCTGCTGGTGGGGGATCTGAAAGGGGCCGGTACCAACCTGGGCCGCTTCACCCTCAACACCACTGTGGGCCTGCTCGGTCTGTTCGACGTGGCCAAGCATGCGGGCCTGGCTCGCAACACGCTGGAGATGGACACCGTGCTCGGCAAGGCCGACATCGGGGATGGCGCCTATCTGATGGTGCCGGTCTACGGTCCCACCACCACCCGGCAACTGGTTGGGGATACCATCGATACCATCTACTTCCCCTATGCCCTGCTGACCTTCCCGCTGAAGGTGGTGCACTGGGCGCTGGATGGCCTCGGTACCCGCTCCAAGCTGATCGATCAGGAGCGCATCATCGACAACGCGCTGGATCCTTACGCCCTGACCAAGGACTTCTACTTGCAGTACAACGATGGCAAGGTGACGGGCCGCAAACCCGAGCTCCAGGAGCAGAAGCCAGAGGCGGCGGATGATGGCAACCTCGACGATTACATGGACGAGATAGACCAGTAAGCACGGTCATCTTCCACAAGGCGCCTGCGGGCGCCTTTGTTGTCGATGGCAGGTGTTCGACCATAAAAAACGCCCCGCAAGTGCGGGGCGTTTTGGCAAGAAAGGCTTATCAGGCAGCCAGGTTCTTGGCCACGAATTCCCAGTTGACCAGGGCCCAGAAGGTTTCCATGTACTTCGGACGCAGGTTGCGGAAATCGATGTAGTAGGCGTGTTCCCACAGGTCGACGGTCAGCAGCGGGGTGGTACCGGCTTCGGTCAGCGGGCAACCGGCGTTGGAGGTGTTGACGATGGCCAGGGAGCCGTCAGCCTTTTTCACCAGCCAGGTCCAGCTGGAGCCGAAGTTGCCGATGGCAGACTTGGTGAACGCATCCTTGAACTCGGCGAAGGAGCCGAAGGCCTTGGTGATGGCATCGGCCAGGGCGCCAGTGGGCTCGCCACCGCCGTTCGGGGAGAGGCAGTGCCAGTAGAAGGTGTGGTTCCAGATCTGGGCAGCGTTGTTGAAGACGCCACCAGTGGAGGTCTTGATGATCTCTTCCAGAGACTTGCCTTCAAACTCGGTACCCGGCACCAGGTTGTTCAGGTTGACCACGTAGGTGTTGTGGTGCTTGCCATGGTGGTATTCCAGAGTTTCCTGGGAGATGTGCGGTTCCAGAGCATTGATTGCATAGGGCAGAGCGGGAAGTTCGAAAGCCATTTTCTACTCTCCATTGGCTGGTCCGTGCGAAGGCGACGGTTGCAAGACATTGCGTACTCTTTTCTATCTTGAAAAGAATTGTTCTTGAAATGAGGGGGCCAGACGGCCCAAAGCCCGACGATTGTAGCAGTATCAAAGATGGGCGAACAACCCTTGATTCTTGCCATGATCCGGATCAAGCTGCGGCGTATTGATGCATGACTTCTTTCATTCGCAACGGTTTGCCAGTTTGTGGTCTGCCCGGATTGCAGTAGAATGGCCGCCGAAATCGCTCCAGTGAGGCATTTATGGAAACTATTGAAAAGATCAAACAGCAGTTGGCTGAGAATCCCATCATCCTCTACATGAAGGGATCCCCCAAGCTGCCCAGCTGCGGTTTCTCTGCCCAGGCCTCCCAGGCCCTGATGTCCTGCGGCGAGCCTTTCGCCTATGTCGACATCCTGCAGAACCCGGACATCCGCGCCGAGCTGCCGAAATTCGCCAACTGGCCCACCTTCCCGCAACTGTGGGTCGAGGGCGAGCTGGTCGGTGGTTGCGACATCATGATCGAGATGTTCCAGGCCGGCGAGCTGCAGACCCTGATCAAGGAAACTGCCGCCAAGCACAAGCAGGATGACGCTGCTGCCGAGTAAGGCCGCATCTATACCATGCAATGCAAAAAGGGGAGCCACTGGCTCCCCTTTTCTTTGTGCCCACGACAGACATCAGGCGATGCGTTCGAGGCGCGCCATGTAGAAGCCGTCGAAGCCGGTCTCTGCCGGGCTGACGTTGTGATCGCCGATCAGGCGGAAGTGCTCGTTGGCGGCGAGGAACTTGTCCACCTGCTGGCGGTTCTCCTCGGGCAGGATGGAGCAGGTGGCGTAGACCAGCAGGCCGCCCACCTTCACCATCTGGCTGTAGCGCTGCAGGATCTCCTCTTGCAGGGCGACCAGCACCGGCAGGCGCTCGGCGGTGTCGCGCCACTTGGCATCCGGGTTGCGCTTGAGCACGCCAAGGCCGGAGCAGGGGACGTCCAGCAGCACGCGATCGGCGCTTTCTTTCAGGCGCTTGACGGTCTTGCTGCTGGTGATGACCCGGGTCTCCACGTTGTGGGCACCGGCGCGGCGGGCGCGCTGCTTGAGGTTCTCCAGTTTCCACTCTTCCACGTCCATGGCCAGCAGACGGCCCTTGCCCTGCATCATGGCGGCCAGGTGCAGGGTCTTGCCGCCGGCACCGGCACAGGCGTCGATGACCCGCATGCCGGGCTTGACGTCGAGGGCCGCGGCCACCAGCTGGGAGCCGGCATCCTGCTGCTCGAAGCAGCCATCGGCAAAGGCCTGGGTACGGAACAGGGCGGCGTCCGAGGTCACTTGCAAGGCGGTCTCCACTCCGTCGACGGGCACTGTGGTGACATGCTCTTTGGCCAGCATGGCTTGCAGCTCGTCCCGGGTGCACTTGAGGGTGTTGACCCGCAGGTAACGCTTGGGCATCCAGGCCAGGGCGGCACGCTCGGCCGGCCAGGCGTCGCCCAGTTGCTCGCTGCCGAGTTTTTCCAGCCAGGCAGGGCAGCCGTCCATCAGCACCGGGTTCTTCTTGGCTTCGGTCAGGCGGCGGCGGAACGCCTCCTCGTTGAAGCGATCCAGGGTCGGGTGGTTGGGCTGATCTATCTTGTGGAAGGCGTGCCAGCTGTGCAGCAGCGGCCAGACATTCTTCTCCGCCTGACGGACCTGGATGCCGGTGAGGAAGCAGTAGAGGCTGAGGCGGCGCAGCAGATCGCCGGTGACCAGGGCAATCCTTGCCTGTTCTTGCGGTTTGAGTTCGATGCCGGAGAAGTGACGTGCATAGGCGCGGTCGAGGGTAAGACCCTGACCCAGCACATCGTCAACGATGGCAACGACCAGATCCCCGAAACGGGGCAACAGTGGGGACTTGAGCATGAGATTAACCTTGGCCAAAGAAAGAGTGAACCGGCCCCGTCGAAGAGGGGTTCTGGAACGGACAAATCCGCGCCATGATAGGGGCTAGTCTGCATTGGTGCAACCTTCCCCATTCGGGGAATGTACAGAGGATGTTGCTGGACTAATCGGACCAGCGGGCAAATGATGCCGTGGCAGTTCAGGTGAATCCGTTTAAAAAGGAATTAAAAAGATGCAGTTGATGAAATATTCTCCGCTGGCGGTGCTGGTGGCGGGTCTGATGACGTCCGGCAACCTGATGGCCGGCGAGTGGCATACGGTCACGGCGCGGGCCACCGCCGCCGATGGGTACGAGGTGAGGGCCAGCCAGTATCGCATCGTCACCGTCTCCACCGATTACCTGGCTGCCCTGAAGGGGGGCGAGCGCCGCCTGACCCTGCCCCTGCCGGATGGCAAGGAGGTGACCTTCAGCCTGCAACCCTATGATCTGCTGCCGGCGGATCTGGCCGCCAAATATCCCGATATCCTGGCCTTCAAGGGGTACAACGAAGCGGCGCTGGGCGAGACCGGGCGCTTCGATCTCGGTCCCCAGGGATTCCACGCCATGTTCAGCCATGAAGGGAAAATGGTGTTCGTCGATCCCCTTCGCAATGGGGAAGGCTATGCCGTCTATTACCAGCAGGATGCCCACAGCCGGCTGGAAGAAGAGGCGGACAAGGTGATCGGGGGCGAGGCCAAAAAGCTGGCCCGCCAGGTGCTGGTGGATGGCAACGAGCGCAAGCGCTATGTCATCGCCATCTCGGCGGCGGGGGAGTACACCCAGTATCACGGCGGTACCGTGGAGGCGGGTCTTGGCGCCATCACCACCCTGCTCAACCGGGTCAACGAGGTCTACCAGCGTGACGTGGCGGCCGAATTCCAGCTGGCCAGCGGCAACGACACCATCATCTTCACCGACGTGGCGAACGATCCCTTCAACAATGATGACGGCGATATCGATGCCAACATGCAGGTGCAGGCCGATGCCCTGACCAAGGGGCTGGGGGCCTTCGACATCGGCCATGTGGTCAACACCGGTGGCGGCGGCCTGGCGGGACTGGGCGTACTCTGCACCCCTGACAAATCGGCGGGGATGACGGGCTCCTCCGAGCCGGTGGGGGATGCCTTCTTCATCGACTACGTAGCCCACGAGATCGGTCACCAGTTCGGAGCAGACCACACCTTCAACGGCACCACAGGCAGCTGTGGTGGCGGCAATCGGGAGGCAAGCCAGGCCTGGGAGCCGGGCAGCGGCAGCTCCATCATGGCCTATGCGGGGATCTGCGGAGACGAAGATCTGCAGCCCCACAGCGAGCCCTATTTCCACAGCAAGTCCATCGAGCAGATGCGGGCCCACATGGCCACTGTGCCAAATTGCGGCACCCCGTTGGCGCTGGTCAACAATGCGCCCCAGGTGGCGGCAGGCAATGACTACGTCATCCCTGCCAACACCCCCTTCGTGCTCAAGGGGGCGGGGGCCGATCTTGACGGCGATCCGCTGAATTACACCTGGGAGCAGATCGATCTGGGGACGGAGTCGAGCAGCCCGGCCACCATGGTGGACGACGGCAGCCGCCCGCTGTTCCATTTCGTGGCGCCGACCAGCTTGCCGGAGCGCACCCTGCCGAGTCTCACCTCCCTGCTCACCAACACCCTGGCGATAGGGGAGGCCTGGCCTGCCACCAACCGGGACCTGAACTTCCGCCTCACGGCGCGGGACGGCAAGGGCGGTGTCGCCAGCGATGACATGAAGATCCAGGTGGTCAACACCGGCAAGGCCTTTGCCCTGACCAGCCCGGTGGTGACCCCCCTGGGGGCGGGCAAGACGCAGACCATCAGTTGGGAAGTGGCCGGCACCAATGCCGCCCCCATCAACTGCAGCAAGGTGGATCTCTTCATGACCCGGGACGAGGGGGCAAACTGGACTCCCCTTGCCAGCGGCAAACCCAACTCGGGCTCGGCGAGCGTCACCATCCCGGCGGGCCAGGATGGCACTGCCCGCTTGAAGGTGGCGTGCAGCGACAACATCTTCTTCGCCATCAGTCCCCTCAAGCTCTCGGTCACCCAGCGCGGTGAAGAGGGGGGAAGCGGTGGCGGCGGTGCCCTCGGCTTCTGGACCCTGGCCCTGGCGTTGCTGGGCTGGCAGCGGAGGCGGGCATGAGACTGGCCGGGGTGCTGCTGCTCACCCTGCTCGGCGGTTGTCAGGCCGATGCAGACACCCTGGAGCAGGCGGTCAGCGCCAGCCTTGCCAGGCAGGACTACCGGCTGATCGTGCGGGCCGGGCGCGGCGAGGTGGCGCCCGGGATCGCGGCGGATCAGCAGGCGGCGGCCAAGGCGCGCTGCGGCGTGCGCTATCTCGACGGATTCGGGGATGTCATCAAGCCGGATCAGAAGGAGGCCCATGCCAGGCTGAGCGCCTATGCGGCGGACTACAACCGGCGCATGCTGGCCCATTGCCCGCCGGTTGACGGCAAGCAGTAGGCTGACGGTCATCGGCATAAAGAGGGAGGCATGAGCCTCCCTCTCTTTTTGCTCCGCCATTTGGCCGCCCCGAGGCTTGTACCCATGGCGCGCTCGTCGCACAATGCCTGCACCCATCGCCGCACGGGCGGCAGAGAAAGAGAGAAGGAAAATCAAGATGATGGATGTGGCTGATCTGCGTCGCGAATACACCAGGGGTGGACTGCACCGGGCCGATCTGCCGGCCGAGCCCCTCACCCTGTTCGAGAAGTGGCTGGCCCAGGCGTGCGAGGCCAAACTGACCGATCCCACCGCCATGGTGGTGGGCACCGTGGATGCCGATGGCCAGCCCTGGCAGCGCACCGTGCTGCTCAAGCACTACGATGCCGAAGGCATGGTGTTCTACACCAACATGGGCAGCCGCAAGGCGCATCAGCTGGAGGGCAACCCCCGTATCAGCCTGCTCTTCCCCTGGCACACCCTGGACAGACAGGTACACGTGACCGGTCGGGTGGAGAAGATGAGCACCTTCGAGGTGATGAAGTATTTCCACAGCCGTCCCAAGGACAGCCAGATCGCCGCCTGGGTCTCCAAACAGTCGACCCGCATCTCGGCCCGTGGCGTGCTCGAGGCCAAGTTCCTCGAACTCAAGCAGAAGTTTGCCAATGGCGAGGTGCCGCTGCCGAGCTTCTGGGGTGGTTTCCGGGTGCGCATCGACACCGTCGAGTTCTGGCAGGGCGGGGAGCATCGTCTGCACGATCGCTTCTATTACACCCGCGAGGGGGACGGCTGGCACATCGAGCGCCTGGCGCCCTGATGAACATCGCCCGGCTCAAGAATTTCACCGAGATAGTGAAGAACAACTTCAACATCTCGGCGACGGCGGAGAAGCTCTATACCTCCCAGCCGACCCTCAGCAAGCAGATGAAGATGCTGGAAGAGGAGCTGGGGCTGGCGCTGTTTACCCGCAAGGGCAAGAACCTGGCGGGCCTGACCCCCATGGGGGAGCAGGTGATGGAGCTGGCCAGGGGAGTGGTGGCCCAGGTGGAGCAGATTGGTCAGCTTTCCCTCGGGGATCAGCTGGCCACCAGCGGGGTGCTGCGCATCGCCACCACCCACACCATGGCCCGCTACAAGCTGCCGGCGGTCATTACCGAATTCTCCCGCCGCTACCCCGAGGTGAGCATCCAGCTGCATCAGGGAGCCCCTGCCCAACTGGCGCAGATGGCGCAAAACGGGGATGTGGAGATGGCCATCGCCACCGAGTCCATGCACCTGTTCGACGAGCTGGCGACCGTGCCCTGCTATCGCTGGGGGCGCAGCGTGGTGGTGCCCCACGGCCATCCGCTGCTGGACTGCCAGCCGCTGGCCATGGCGGATCTGGCCCGGTATCCCCTCATCACCTATGTGTTCGGTTTCACCGGCCGCTCCAAGATGGACAAGGCGTTCGGTCGCCATGGTCTCAGCCCCCGCATCGTGCTGACGGCCACCGACAGCGACATCATCAAGCACTATGTGCGCCTGGGGATGGGAGTCGGGGTGATCGCCACCTCGGCGTTCGACGAAGGGGACAGGGAGAGCCTGGTCTGCCTCAACATCGATCATCTGATCGCCTCGAGCGTGGCCCATGTGTGCCTGCGCAGGCACGCCCACCTGCGGGACTACATGTACGACTTCATCCACCTCTATGCCCCCCATGTGAGCCGGGAGACGGTGCAGCTGGCGCTGCTCAACCAGGGAACGCCCGCTCCGTCTGCGACTCTGCCCTGGCTCTGACGCCGAGACATAAAAAAGAGAGGCCGTCGGCCTCTCTTTGCATTGCTATCCCCTTGTACTGACCCCTCAGGCGGCTCGGGTCGCCAGATTGACGAAGATCTGGGCTCCCACCAGCAGGCAGTCGTCGTCCAGGTAATAGGGGTTCGCGTGCAGGTAGTTGCAGATCCCCTTGGCCTGATTGCCGCTGCCGAGGAAGAACATGGCCCCCATGCGGCTTGGCGTGGCGTTGATCATGTAGCTGAAGTCCTCGCTGCCGGTCATGGGCTGGCCCTTTGCGTTGATCCCGTCGCTGGACAACACCTCCGAGGCGGCTTGTTGCAGGCGCTCGCAGGCCTGGGGGTGGTTCTCCACTGCCGGGTAGCCGGCATGGACCATGGTGGTCTTGAAGCCGCGCAGCTCGCTCTGGGCGATGATGTCCCTGAAGCTGTTTTTCAGGATCTGGTCGGTTTCGGTGTCCATGGCGCGGATGGTGCCACGGGCCTGCACATGATCGGCGATGGCGTTGGGAATGGTGCCGCCGTTGATCATGCCGCAACCAAAGACCGCCGGGCTGAACGGACTGGTGCGCTTGGCGACGATGTAGTCCATGTCCTCGATGATCCGCACCGCCTCCCGGATGGCATCCAGCCCCTTGTGGGGGGTGGAGCCGTGGGCGGAGATGCCGTGCACATCGAGCGTCCAGGCAGACCCCCAGGAGGACATGACCCCCTGGTTGAACTTGATGGTGCCCGTCTCCATGGCGCCGTCGTTGTGCAGGGCATAGACCTCGTCCACCCCCTTCATGCAGCCAAGCTCCACCATCTTTTCGGCACCGGGGACGCGCATGTCCTCTTCCGCCATCTGGAAGATGAAGCGGACGTTGTAGCGCAGGCGCTCGCGGTTGGCGGCCAGAAACCTGGCGGCGGTCAGAGCGATCGCCATGTGGGAGTCGTGGCCGCAGTTGTGGGCCATCCCCTCATGGGTGGATTTGAACGCCACCTCGCTCATGTCGTGCATCTCCAGGCCATCCATGTCGGCACGAAAGGCAATGGTGGGCAGGGTGGGGTCGACCGCCAGATCCCCGTGAAAACCGGTGAAGCCGGGATACAGGGTGATCCTGTAGCCGAACTCTTCCATCAACCCACGGCAGTAGGCAGAGGTCTTGAACTCGGCCCCGGAGTATTCCGGGATGCGGTGCAGGTGGTGGCGCACTTCGTAGCTGAAGTCGCGCAGGGCCAACAGGTCAGGTTCGATATGGTAGTGGTTCATCAGATGATCCCTTGAATGGAGAAACCGAGCTGGGCAACCAGGGAGGCGCCAAAGAAGCAGCAGGTGGAGACGATCATGAAGATGAGGATCACCTTCCACGACATCTTCTTGAGCTCCTCCAGCTGACCGCCCACCGAGAGGCCGGCGAAGGCCAGGAGCGGCACGCAGCAGGAGAGGAAGGAGATCTTGGCCACGGCATCGATGAAGAGGCCGCGCACCGGGGTCTCGGGCAGGCAGATGAGAATGCCGATGATGGTGGCATAGGCAAAGGCCGGCAGGGAGGAGGGCAGGTAGCGCTTGGCCACCAGGGAGGCGAACACCACCAGAGACATGGCGACGAAGCTGTCCCCCATCTGCCACAGCGGCAGGCCCGAGGTCAGGGTCTGGGTGAACATGGCCAGCAGGATCGCCAGGAAGACGAAGCGCATATCCATCACGATGCTTTTCATGCTTTCTCTCCTTTGGCGGTCAGGGCATAGATTTTTTCAGCGAGCGGCAGACCCAGATAGGTGAGGGAGAGCGCTCCCAGGGCCGACGAGAGCAGGTTCGAGGCGGCGGCGATGCTGAGCACCTGCTGGGCCATCGCCTCATCGAGGCCGTTGATGAGGGCACCGGAGGCGGCGCTCAGCATGGAGCCGGATCCCACGCCGGAACCGGCGGCCAGGGCCAGGGGGTGCAGCCCCGTGAGGGGGGCAATGCTGCCGAGCACGCTGAACCAGAGGGTGCCGATGACGGAGCCGCACAGGTAGATGGCGAGCACGCCGATGTATTCCTGGGAGCCGGTGCCGAACTTGCCCTGGATCACCGCGACCGAGGGTTCACGGCTGATGGAGGAGCAGGCCCCGATGGCGCGGCGGCCAAAGCCGAATTTCACCGCCAGCGGAATGGCGATGAGGATGGGTAGGAGGTTGCCTATCTCCTGCAGGAAGAGCGGTACGCCGACGCTCAGGATCATCTTGAGGTTGGGGATGATCATCCCCGCATACTGGGTCCCGAGGATCAGCAGGCTGAAACCCACCATCTTGCCGCAGAAGCCCTCTTCTCGCTCGGTGAAGAGCCTCTTCCAGCCGGGAATGCGATCCTTGACGGGCTTGGCGGAGACGATCATGCCGATGATGACGGCAAAGAGCATGGGCAGGATGGGAATGATGGCGATGCCGAGTCTGATCTCCTGCTTCCCGATGAGGGATTGGGCCACGAAGATCAGCAGGGCGGTCGCCAGGGTACTGACTACTACCGTTTTGAGTGGGCTGGTTGGCTGCATAGTGTGTCTCTTGTTATCCGTTGTCCTTCATGGGCGTCTTTGGTCACGCCATGATGGGGGCATGATAGGAAGCGAGGAGGGGAAGGAATGTGACCGCCATCAAGTCAGCCATATGGCATTTTTTCATGGGGTATGCCGTTTAACCATGGTAAACATATGGTTTAACAACTCATTGGCAGCTGCTTATGCTGCCTCAGACAGGAGTGTGGTGCCGCCCGGGCACCCGGTGCCTGATCCGGGGGGCGGATGTGGGGGAAGGAATGGATCTGTTGATCGAGGGTGCGCTCTGGCGCCCCTCCTGGCAAGCGGCGTTGCAGGCCTGGCAGCACCGGGGAAACCGCTGGTGGCTGTTGCTTGGCAAAGGGGAGGCGAGGGAGACGGCACCCTGGTCGGTCAGCCCGCCAGATGGCATTCTCCTTGCCCGCGACCTGCTTGCCGCCTGGCTGGGGGAGGCCGCCTCCCCGCTGATGGCGACACAGCCGGACCGGCAGATCCTGATCGCTGCCTCCGGCTCCCTGCTGACCCTGGCCAGAGAGAGCGGCTTGCTCACCCTGGGGCCCGTGGGGGCGGATCACCGCCTCGGTGCCGATGACGACCTCGGGGTTGCCCTGCAACGCCTGCTTGCCCGCCGCCTGATGACCCCGGTGCTGCGCGAGCCTGGCGGGCAGGACGCGCTGGTGCTGCGCCCCCTGCTGCCCGGCGATGAGAGCGCCATCCTGCGTTATTGTTCGGATGCGGCGCTCGCCCGCTATACCCTCAACATCCCCCACCCCTATTCGCCGGAGGCGGCGCGGGACTGGCTTGCCCTGAGCGGGCGCAAGGCTGCTCTCGGGCTGGGATGCACCTGGGCCCTGACTCTGCCCCAGGGGTGTGAAGACGAGCCCGCTCCCCTGGTCGGTACCCTCTCCCTGCACTGGCACGGGGAGCTGGCATGGTGGGTCGGCGTGCCCTGGCAGAACAGAGGGCTGGCCACCCGGGCCGCGAGCCTGGTCAGGGCGTTTGCCTTCGAGCAGTGGCACCTGCCCGCCCTCACCGCCCGCCACATGCCGGGCAACCTCGCCTCAGGCCGGGTGATGGAAAAGACTGGCATGCACCATGACGGGCGTCGGCCAGATCCGGCCGATGGCGCCCTCGTGCTCGATTACTGGCGGCTGGATCGCCCGGCGCGTCTGACGGATGCACGCAAAGAGGCGCTGGCCCCCTGGCTGGATGACGAGGAGGTGGTCGTGGCCATACTGCACGGTGAGGGGGTGGCGCTCTTCATGGCGGGGGAGACGACAGAGGGCGAGCAGACACTCAGCGGGCTGACGGTGCGGCGCTATCCCCTGGCCATGCTGGCGCCAGAGGCACCCGGGGTGCAAGCCCATGGGGGTGGCGCCCTCCTCAAGGAGTGCGGGGATCTGGGCCTCGCCTATCTGCGGCGATTGCGACAGCCTGACGACGGACGCTGATGGCTTGCGCAAGGGCGGTCATCGCGAAGCCTGGTGCGGGGTTTGTCAGGCGTTTTCCTGAGTCCGTCCTCCCATTTTCAGACAAAGGCAGTGAAGTGGCGCCCCACTTCTGTGGAATAATGGCCGCCCTGCTGTACGAGGAGTAACGCTGTATGTTGAGAACCGAGCGTCCCGGCGACATGCTGCCAGTCTATGAGCTGGTGAGTGCCGCCTTTGGTCGTCCCGACGAGGCCGAACTGGTCAACCGCCTGCGAGAATGTGGGGCCGCCGTGGTCACCATGGTCGAGGAGGAAGAGTACGAGTTCATGGGGCACCTGATGCTGAGCCCGATCACCATTGAGGGACAGGAAGGGCCCTGGCTGGGACTGGCACCCGTGGCCGTGCATCCCGACTGGCAGGGGCAGGGCATTGGCTCGGATCTGGTGCGGGAAGGGCTGGACACGGCACTGGAGATGGACTGGAAGGCGGTGGTGGTGCTCGGGGATCCTGCCTACTACGCCCGTTTCGGGTTTCGGCCTGCCAGCGACTTCGGCCTGCACTGCATCTACGAGGTGTCGACGGAGTGTTTCATGGCGATGGAGTTGCAACCCGGCGGGCTCGACGGGGTAAGGGGCGAGGTGCTCTATCACCCCCTGTTCGATGAAGAGCCGGTGGAGTGACCGCCTGCCTATCCACGAAAAAGGACCCTGAGCGGGTCCTTTTTCATGCCATGCCCATCGCTTGAATGGACGTCACTGGGCCAGGGATTTCAGCTGCTGCTTGCCCGGCGGGTTGTTCCAGTCGATGGGGCCGTGGGTGAAACGGTACTGAAGCCTTGGCAGACTCAGTTCCAGCCACTCCTCCCGGAAGTAGGCATAACCCTGGTCCCAATCCGGATCCTGCGCCCAGCCGGTCTGCAGGAAGTGGAGCCGGGTGCCCTGGCCCTCCGGCACGAAGCGCAGGCTGACCTGGGTCTTCTGCTGACGAATGTGGGGAAACTGGGGAGGGAAATTCCAGCTGAAGCTGAGCAGATCATGGGGCATGACCGCCATCACCCGGCACCCTTCGCTGCCACGCTCGCCGAGGGGAGCATCGGGTCTGAAATAGATCTCGAACGGTCCGTTGGGTTCCGGGACCATGAGGCACTCCGGCGCCAGAAAACTGCGCAGCCCGCTCTCCGTGGTCCAGGCCCGCCAGACATCGTCAATGTGGGCGGGTACCAGAATACTGCCTTCAATTTGCTTGTTATCCATAAATCAGTGAACCTCAAACCAGTCATGGACGGGACCTCGGCAGTATAGCCCCTGAGGCGATAAAATAGGCAGCCCTGTGTCACACGGTTACGTATTCAAGAGGGTCCACATTGCCGATTTGACAGCACGGCGGGATCCATCGAGAGTGGGAAGCGACAAGCACGCAACGCAAGGATGGTGTCATGATCAGAATGATGACGGAAGCTGACGAGCCCATGCTGGCGCAGCTCTTCCTCAAGGGAAGGCGCCAGGCCTTCCATTGGGTTGATCCCGCCCTGTTCCGGCTCGAGGATTTTGCCGAGCAGACCCGGGGCGAGGAGATCTGGGTGGCGGAGAAAGGGGGCAGCCCGTGCGGATTCGTCTCCATCTGGGGGGCCGAGAGCTTCGTGCATCATCTCTACGTGGTGGCGGACTGGCACGGGCAGGGCATGGGGCGGGCCTTGCTTGCCGCCGGCTTGGCCGGATACCCCTCCCCGGCCTCCCTCAAGGTGGCCATGCGCAACACCACGGCGATGGCTTTCTATCATCGCCTGGGCTGGGAGAACACCGAAGAGACGGGTCATTGCGACATCACGGGCCCCTGGCGCAGGCTGGTGTTGACGCCCGATGCCGCAGGGGAATAAGCCGCTGGCAGACTGCGGCAACCGCACCGCACATTGATCTCCAGCCCTGGCAGGGCATAAAAAAGCCACTTCGCGGGAAGTGGCTCTTCAACACATCCGGGGGAGGGCAGACCTTCCCTCGCTCAACCGATGATCACAGGGCCGCCACGGCCTCTCTTACCAGGGCGGCCAGCTCTTCCCACCTGCCCTCGTCGATGAGCTTGGCCAGCACCATCCAGGTGCCGCCGCAGGCGATCACGGCATTCAGCCCCAGATACTCTTTCAGATTGGCCGGCGTCACGCCGCCGGTGGGCATGAAGCGCACCGGATAGACGGCGCCCAGGGCCTTGAGCATGGCGGTGCCGCCTGACTGCTCTGCCGGGAAGAACTTGAGGTGGCGCAGCCCCATCTCCATGGCTTGCTCCACCAGGCTGGGGTTGTTGACCCCGGGATGATGGTGACGTCCTTGACCAGGCAGTACTGCACCGTGGTCGGGTTGAAGCCGGGGCTGACGATGAAGTCGGCGCCCGCCGCAACGGCCGCATCCACCTGCTCGCGGTTGAGCACGGTGCCGGCCCCGAGCAGCAGATCCGGGTAGGCCGCGCGCATCTGGCGGATGGCCTTGGCGGCGGCGTCGGTGACGTCGGCCCCTTGCAGGCGTGCGGCGAGATAACCGGCGCTGAAGGAGTCGCCCGCCGCCGTGGTGTCGATCACCTGTTCGGCGGACAACCGCAGGGCGGCGATTTCGATCCGCTGCGCTGCCGTGACCACCAGGCAAGGCTCAGAGCCGCGCTTGACGACGATCTCGCCCACCCCGAAGCCCTGGCTCCCTGGCTGCATTGCGAGCGCAACTCCTACTGGCGCAAGCTCCACGAGCATATCGACGACAAGGCCATCTCCAGCTGGTGCGACGATCACGACCAGATCCTCAAGGCCTTGATGCGCAAGGATCCGTAGGCGGCCAAGCTGGCCATGTGGCAGCACCTGGAGAACACCAAGCAGATGCTCTTCCAGGCCACCATCTTCGATGACGAAATGGAGGATGACCGCTACCTCTTCTCCGAAAATCCCGTCGTTCATCTGACCCAGCCTTCCACTGCCAACGGCTAGTGGAAGATTCTCGGGGGCGAACCCTCGAGGTTGTTTCAACCCCATGGAGGCGCTGGGCTGATGGCGTGGCCCACAGCGCCCGGGCAAATTGCTGCTCCACTCGCCGGTTTTTGCTGGCGACGCCACCTGGAGCTGGCCCATGTCAAATGCAGCCACCCCCCGCAGAGCCTTTGGCCTGATCTGGAGATGTGCTGCGCTCGTGGGGCGGATACATCCTCTCAAGGTGAGAAAAAGGATACAAAAAGGGCCACTTCTTGCGAAGTGGCCCTTTCCAAACGTTTGGTGGAGCTGGGGGGATTTGAACCCCCGTCCAAAATTACTACATCCTCGGTACTACATGCTTAGTCACTCTTTACATTCGCCAACACGCTGCGGAGAGACACGCCACGCATTGACTAGCTCGATTGGTTTTAATGCTTCCGCCCCGAGCAGGACTTCCACACGATCCTGTGAAGGATGACCTTCCATTTCCCTAGGACACAGGCAAGCTAGGGGAGAAGGGCTCAGCGCAGGTTATTAAGCTGCGAGTGCGTAGTTTTCGTCGTTTGCGACTATTTTTTTGCGGTTTATTAACGAGGCCTACCGCACCTCGGCATGCACCTTGGGTTTCGTGAATCTTGTCGAATCCAGAATCAGCCCCAAGTTGTCAAAAGGGATTGTACGCAAAAATCCTGTCATGGCAAGGCGTTGATGGCAATCGACCGGCCTTGGCCGGTCGATTGCTGGTTTATTGGTCGCCGCATGGGGGCCGGCGGCGCACAATCAACCGCGGTGCTTGTTCTTCATGATGCGGGCCTTCTCACGGTCCCATTCCCGTGCCTTGGTGTCTTCCCGCTTGTCGTGCTCTTTCTTGCCTTTCACCAGGCCGATCTCGACCTTGACCCAGCACGCTTTCCAGTAGAGGGCCAGCGGCACTATGGTGTAGCCCTGACGAGCGGTCAGGCTCTCGAGCTTGTCGAGTTCACGGCGACTGAGCAGCAATTTGCGGGTGCGGGTCGGATCGCATACCACGTGGCTGGAGGCGGCGTTCAGCGGCAGGAAGCTGGAGCCGAACAGGAAGGCTTCTCCCTGCATGAAGATGACATAGGCTTCGCTGATGTTGGCCTTGCCCGCCCGCAGGGACTTCACTTCCCACCCTTGCAGGGACAGGCCGGCTTCCACGCGCTCTTCGATGAAGTACTCGTGACGGGCGGTTCTGTTGAGTGCAATGGTGCTGGACCCGGCTTTGTTTTTACTGTTCTTTTTGCTCATGACGGGGGCCTTAGGCAATGTTTAGGAAGGCGCATTATACGTGGGTGGCGGCGGCTGTAAAACGCACAGCGCTCCGAGTGGCGGCTTTGTGAGCAGTTCGATGACGATTTTGAGGGAAGGGCGGGGCGAGAGCGGACCACACTGGCCGGAAAGTGTGCGATTGCCCTGCTTGGTGACCCGCGAACAGTTTCGGCGGTGATTTTGGCTGACAAGGTGATAAAATCGGGCCGATTGGATGAGGAAAACCCATGCCCCGTATTACTCGCAGTGCCCTGGTGATGTTCAGCGCGGAACAGATGTTCCGGCTGGTCAATGATGTTGATGCCTATCCTGAGTTCCTGCCTGGCTGTGTCGGCAGCCGTGTTCACGAGTCAGGTGAAGACTACATGATGGCCTCGGTCGATGTGGCCAAGGCAGGTATCGCCAAGACCTTTACCACGCGCAACCAGCTTGATGCCAATCGCACCATCAAGATGGAGCTGGTGGAGGGGCCTTTCAGCAAGCTGGCGGGATGGTGGACCTTCACACCCCTGGACGTGGATGCCTGCAAGGTGGAGTTCGATCTCGACTTCGAGTTCACCTCCAAGCTCATTGAGCTGGCCTTTGGCCAGATCTTCCGCGAGCTGGTGAGCTCCATGGTGCTTGCCTTCTCCAATCGTGCCAAGGTGGTTTACGGTGTCTGATCTCCTCAATATCGAAGTGGCCTATGCCCTGCCCGAGCGGCAGACGGTGCTGTGCATCCGGGTCGCGCCCGAGACCAGCGTGCTGGCGGCCATCGAACAGTCCGGCATCCTGCAAAAGCACCCGGAGATCGACCTGTCGGTCAACAAGTTCGGTATCTACAGCCGTCCGGTGAAGGGCACAGAGTCGGTGCAGGAGGGGGATCGCATCGAAATCTACCGCCCTCTCATCGCCGATCCCAAGGAGATGCGCAAGAAGCGTGCGGAAAAAGCCAAGGAAGAGGGGCGTGCCGATGTGGTCACCGGCGGGCGGCCCGATGTGCACCGCAAGCGAGACGATGCCGGCACCTGACGGGTGATGGGCTGTGACAAGGGGCGCCGTGGCGCCCCTTTGTGATCGTCTCGCCCGGCACAGGGCATCACAGGGTGAGCAGGCGCTCGTTTTCCACTGTCTCTATCCCGCTCTCCTGGATGGCAAGGCGCGCCATGGCGTGCGCCACCTGACTGGCCTCGATGGCACGCCAGCGGCGCAGCGAACCGCGCAGCAGGGGCTTTACCAGCGGATAGATGGCCTGGATGATCTGCTCCGAACGGCGCGCAGGTTCGCGATGGCCGAGCAGCATGGCCGGGCGCAGGATGACGAGCCGCTGCCACTCCTGGGCCAGCAGGGCCTGCTCCATCTCGCCCTTGGTGCGGGGATAGAGGGCAGGGGAACCCGGGTTGGCGCCCAGACTGGAGACCACCAGCAGGCGGCGGCAGCCGTGGCGACGGGCGAGCGCGGCAAAGGCCAGCACATAGCCGAGATCGACCCGGCGAAATGCCTCGGCCGAGCCGGCATCCTTGCGGGTGGTGCCAAGGCAGCAGAAGGCAATGTCTACAGGGGAGGGCAGCGTCAATCTGTCCAGCGCGTCGAACGAGGTGGGCAGCCAGGTGCGTCCCGGAGCGGGATCGCCCGGTTTGCGGCAGAGCAGGAGGAGGTCGTGCTCCGTCCCCAGCTCGCGCAGCAAGGCTTTGCCAATCAGACCGGTGGCGCCGGCAATCAGGAATCGACCCATGATGATCTCCTCGGGGCAATGAGGCATCCAGAGTGTGGCCCGGCGACATCACCGGGGCCAGAGAGAACAAAACCGGCAGAAGCCGGTTTTGTAATGTCATCTAGAGCGGTGTGGTGAAGGCGGCAGGGAGAGGGAAATCACCGGTCACTGTGGCCAGTCTGTCACCCACGAAGTTGAGGGTCAGCTCCTTGCGCTCCTTGTCGCCCCGACCGGGCTGGAACTCATAGAGGTAGTACCAGGTGTTGGGGTCAAAGCTGTCGCGCAACATGGGAGAACCCAGCACGAACTCGACCTGTTCGCGGGTCATGCCCTGGCGCAGCTTGTCGACCTGCTTTTGTTCCACATAGTTGCCCTGGGGAATATCGATGCGATAGACCAGGCTGCAACCGGACAGGGTGAGGGCGGTCAGGGCCGCGGCAATCAGGTGTTTCATCCGCATATCGGGTTCAGATCATCCATACAGTCTTTTTAGCTCGGCAAATCATACCCACTCCCCGTGCGGAAGTAAAAAGCCATTGATCCATCAGCCAATAAAAAGGGCCGCGTGGCGGCCCTGGCAGATCTTGCCCCCTTACATGGCGGCGCGGAAGATGGCGACGATCTCCGCGTGAGTCGCCTGCCTGGGGTTGGTGAGACCACAGGCATCCTTGAGCGCATTGGTGGCCAGCACGTCTAGGTCGTCGGCCCTGACCCCGAGCTGCTCCAGACCGGCGGGGATCTTGACGTCGCGAGCCAGTTGCCGGATGGCGTCAATGGCTGCCGCCGCACCCTGCTCATCGCTCATGGCACTCACATCCACCCCCATATGACGGGCCACATCCTTGAGCCGACCGGCGCACACCCGGGCGTTGTAGGCCTGGACATGGGGCAGCAGCACCGCATTGCACACCCCGTGGGGCAGGTCGTAGAAGCCGCCGAGCTGGTGAGCCATGGCGTGCACATAGCCCAGGCTTGCGTTGTTGAAGGCCATGCCGGCCAGGAACTGTGCATAGGCTATCTGCTCACGGGCATGGAGATCCTCCCCCTGATGCACGGCGGTGCGAAGGTGTTCGGCAATCAGTGCGATGGCCATCACGGCGCTGGCATCGGTGACCGGGGTGGCGGCGGTGGAGACATAGGCCTCGATGGCGTGGGTCAGGGCATCCATGCCGGTGGCGGCGGTGAGGCCGGCGGGCTTGGCCAGCATCAGTTCCGGGTCGTTGACCGACATCAGCGGCGTGACGTGCTTGTCGATGATGGCCATTTTCACCTGACGGGATTCGTCGGTAATGATGCAAAAACGGGTCATCTCGGAGGCGGTGCCGGCGGTGGTATTGATGGCGATGAGCGGCAACTGCGGCTTGGCGGAGCGATCAACCCCCTCGTAATCCTTGATGCTGCCCCCATTGGCGGCCACCAGGGCGATGCCCTTGGCGCAGTCGTGGGGTGAGCCGCCGCCGAGCGAAATGACGCAGTCGCAGCCGTGGGCCCGGATCATCGCAAGACCCGCCTCGACGTTGGCCACGGTGGGATTGGGTCTGGTCTCATCGAACACCACTGCGTCGATGCCGTGCTCGGCCAGGAGGGCGGCAAGCCGGCCCACCACGCCAATCTGGCCCAGGATCTTGTCGGTGACGATGAGCGCCTTGCGATAGCCATGTCCCTGGATATCTGCTGCCGCCTCCTGCAGGCAGCCCGCCCCCATCAGGTTGATTGCGGGAATGTAGAACTTGAATGTCGCCATGATGGACTCCGTATGATTAGCCATTAAGTGGTATGCGGGCGCCAACATAACAGCGTCGGAGGGGATGAGAAGGGGGCAATGGTATCTCGTTTGCAACTTTGTGGACTCGATCGCGCTCTTTAAATGGACGGTCGATCAAGGCTTGACAAGGGATGGGAGTGCAAAAGGAACGTAAAAACGTTTTTCAAGAAATTCATCATCTTAGCAAACGTTTTGCGCCATTTTTGTCAGCTTTGAAGCGCAGAAGTGTGAGGCGCATCAAGGAATTGGAAAGCGCTTTCGACCATAGTTGGCGCCTCCCCGGATGAGGGGACACCGGCTTGAAAGTACCGTAAAGAATCACCTTAACTGCACTCGGCTGCCATGCGGCGGGGCGCAACCAGGAGTCCACTATGTCTGATGTATTTCACTTGGGTTTGAAAAAAGCGGATCTGCAAGGCGCCACCCTGGCGATCGTCCCCGGTGACCCCGAGCGCGTGAAGCGCATCGCAGAGCTGTTGGACAACCCGGTGCACCTGGCCAGCCATCGTGAATTCACCACCTGGCGCGGCGAGATGGACGGCAAGGCCGTGATCATCTGCTCCACCGGTATCGGTGGCCCGTCCACCTCCATCGCGGTGGAAGAGCTGGCCCAGCTGGGCATCCGTACCTTCCTGCGCATCGGCACCACCGGCGCCATCCAGCCGCACCTGAACGTGGGCGACGTGATCGTCACCACTGGCTCCGTGCGCCTCGACGGTGCCAGCCTGCACTTCGCGCCGATGGAGTTCCCGGCCGTGGCCGACTTCGACTGCACCACCGCCCTGGTGAACACCGCCAAGGAGCTGGGCTCGAAGCTGCATGTGGGCGTCACTGCTTCTTCTGACACCTTCTACCCAGGTCAGGAGCGTTACGACACCGTATCCGGCCGCGTAGTACAACGTTTCCAGGGTTCCATGAAAGAGTGGCAAGCCATGGGCGTGCTGAACTACGAGATGGAGTCCGCCACTCTGCTGACCATGTGTACCAGCCAGGGCCTGCGTGCGGGCATGGTGGCCGGTGTCATCGTGAACCGTACCCAGCAGGAAATCCCGAACGCCGAAACCATGGCGAAAACCGAATCTGATGCCATCAAGATCGTGCTGGGCGCCGCCCGCAAGCTGATCTGATAGCACTACACCGAGTGGGGGGTGGGGGCCGTTGCGAAAGCGCGGCCCCTATCTTTATCCGCCGTTTGCCCCTTTTGCCTTCCTGGCCCTGCTTTCCCCCTTCTTCGTTACCCCTGTTGCCCCGTCATGGCCGCCAGTGCCTGCGCAAAGGGCGCTTCACAGCGGATCTGTACCGCTTCGCCGCTCACCGGGTGCACAAAACCGAGTTCACTGGCGTGCAGCATCAGTCTGGGGGCTCGTTCGCAGCCGGGCGGGAGCAGGCCGCCATAGAGATCGCATCCCAGGATGGGATGGCCCAGCCACTGGCTGTGGATGCGCAGCTGGTGGGTGCGCCCGGTTTCCGGTACCAGCCTGACCCGGGTCAATGGCACCGGCTGGCCTGCCCCCTCCAGGGTGAGCCGCTCCATCACCCGATAGCGTGAGCGGGCGGGTTTGCCGCTGGCGGCGCAGATGCTCATCAGCGGGAACAGCGCCGGATCCTTGGCGATGGATGCGTCGATGACGCCCTCATCCACCGCCAGATGGCCGCAGAGCAGTGCCTCGTAAGCCTTGCTCACGGTGCGCTGGCTGAACTGGTGGCAGAGCAGGGCGTTGATGCTCTTGTTTTTGGCCACCACCATGACGCCCGAGGTGCCAAAGTCGAGGCGGTGCACCAGGGTGCAGCCGGGGTAATCCTGTACCAGCCGGTAGTGGACCGAATCGAGGTTCTGCGGGTTCTTGCCCGAGAGGCTCAGCAGGCCGCTCGGCTTGTTGATGAGTAGCAGATGCGCATCCTCAAACAGGATCTCGATGGTGGCGGCGCAGGGCGGGGCGATGAAGGTGTCGACGATGACGGACATGGGGCAGCCGGACGATGAAGGGGGAGGGATCATACCCGAACGATGGCGGCGCGGCGAATCTGGATGTCCTCTCCCAAGGCCTGTCGCCAAGTACTTGATCTCGTTGGTTGAGGCGTTTTGTGACTCCCTCCTGAGTTCATCTGGCCATCTCTTGCTAAGGTATGGCTCCCTGTCATGTTGTAAGGAGTCTGTCCATGGCGTTGCCCGTTATTCTCGATTGCGATCCCGGCCACGATGATGCCATCGCCCTTATTCTGGCGCTGGCGAGCCCCGAGCTGAAGGTGCTGGCGGTCACCACCAGCGCGGGCAACCAGACCCCGGACAAGACCCTCAACAATGCCCTGCGCATCCTGACCCTGCTCGGCCGCGACGACATCCCGGTGGCGGCGGGGGCAGCCAAGCCCCTGGCCCGTGAGCTCATCATCGCCGACAACGTCCACGGCGAATCGGGGCTGGACGGCCCAGAGCTGCCGGATCCCGCCTTTGCTCCCTGGGCGATGAGCGCCCTTGAACTGATGGCAAGATGTCTGCGCGAGAGCCCGGAGCCGGTCACCCTGGTGCCGACCGGGCCGCTCACCAACATTGCCCTCTTGCTGGCGGCCCACCCCGAGCTCAAGCAGAAGATCGCCCGCATCGTACTGATGGGGGGCGCCGCCGGTGCGGGCAACTGGACCCCCGCGGCGGAATTCAATATTTATGTGGATCCCGAAGCGGCCGATATGGTCTTCAAGTCGGGGCTGCCCATCACCATGTGCGGGCTGGACGTGACCCACGAGGCCCAGGTGATGGACGAGGATATCGAGCGGGTACGCGCCATTCCCAACCCGGTGGCGCAGTGCGTGGCACAGCTGCTCGACTTTTTCATGATCTATCATCGGGATCCCAAGTGGGGATTTGCTGGCGCGCCGCTCCATGACCCCTGTACCATCGCCTGGCTGCTGGCGCCCTCCCTGTTTCACGGGGTGGAGTGCCGGGTCGATATCGAAACCGGCGGGACCCATACCCTGGGTATGACGGTGGTGGATCGCTACGACCTGACCGGCAAACCGGCCAATGCCCTGGTGCTGCTGGGGCTCGACAGGGTCGGTTTCATCGAGTTGCTGGTGCAGCGACTGCGCTCATTTGGTTGACATCCTGGACATCGGATAAGGGGTTGAGAATGTGGAAAGGGACGTTGGCGCTGCTGACATGCATGCAACTGACGGGTTGCGCGACCCCGTTCGAGAAGATGTGGCAGGGGCTGGCGACCTGCGAGCTGGACACCCTTCATCTCGACATCGAGACCGGGCGCCCGGCCAATCCGCAGCTCGCCATGTATACCCCTGACAAGGTGAGCGAGGGCTTTGCCTGGTACAAGGTCCATCAGGAGTTGCACGGCCTGCCCATCGTCGGCTTCCTGGTGCCAGCCTCCACCTTCGAGGTACATGCCCTCTTCGTGGATACCCCCATCGCCAATGCCCGCAGGCTGACACATAACGCCTATGGCAGCGAATTTTCCGACGAGAGGCTGCATGACGAGGGGATGGCCCCCCTGTTGCTGCGCGACCCCAACAATCCCAAGCGCTCCATCATCGACTGCACCCGGGGTGAGTCGGCGGAGCCGCTGCCGGAAGAGTCTTTCGGCGAAGGGGAGTGAGTCCGGGGGAGGGCAACGGGATATCAGGCCAGACAAGAAAGGGGGCAGCCGCAAGGCTGGCCCCTTCTCTATGGGAGCAGACCCGGGTCCGGGGTGTCAGGGATACCCCAGGGTCTGCCTGATGACGGGAAGCTGCGCAGCAATCCAGGCCGGATTTATGGGCCCCCAGTCGCTGATGCGGTAGTGCCCCTGCAGATGGCGAGCCCCCTCGGTCTGCTCGAAGGCGCACTGGATGTCGAGCTCCGCCAGGGCGCTGAGGGTGTCCTGGGCGGTGCGGCGCGGCATGCCGGTCGCCTCCATGATGGCGGGCACGGTGTCCGTGCCCTGACTGATGAGGTGAGCCACGTAGAGCCGGCGATAGAAGCTGGTGCGGGTCTTGCTCGGCTCGCTCATATCTCGTCCTCGAGGCGATCGAAGTAGCGCCAGGTGGCGATGGCCGCCTTGCCCATCACCAGGGCCCAGACACCGAACCAGAACCAGCGGAAGAAGCTCCAGGTGGAGGCATCGGGCTCGGTGCTCGCGATCTTGGTGACGTTGGGGAACATGGAGAACATGTTCACGCGCCAGCCGTAGGAGGTGATGATGGCCAGGCGTTTTTCGAACTCCATGGACTTGGCCTTGGCCTGGACGTCGGCGGCGTTGAACTTGAAGTAGAAGGGCCAGCCCCATTCGGTGTCTTCATTGCGAAACACCCGGATCTTCTCGCCGGGGCGCTCGGTGTAGATGTAATAGACGTCGGTGGTGGGGCCGTCAGCCGGGTTCTTCTGGCTGATGGGGCCATCCTTGTCGGTGCGCTTCACCTCCACCCCGGTGATGGTGGCGATGGTGTGCTCCGGCAGATAGAAATCGAGCCAGAGTGCGGAGAGCAGGGCGATGAGGCCGAGCATGATAAAAGCGGGTTTCTTGAACTTCAGGCTCATGATGATCTCTCGATGAGGGGGAGTGACGTGCCTCTACCATACCCACATTTGTGAATGCAGCCCAGCCCCCAATGGCACCTTGATGGCAAAAACCCGTTTTAAACAGGAGGCGTGAAGGGGGAGGGGCAAGTGCGGGGCCTGCGCCGGGCCCCGCGGTATCGAAGAGACCCTCTCGGGATCAGAGCTGGAACTGGGCAAGCTGCCTGCGCTGCTGCTCGGCGAGCTGTGACAGTTCGTGACTGGCGGCGGCACTCTGGCTGATGCCGGCGGCGTTCTGGTTCACGATCTCGTGGATGTTGGTGAGGTTGCGGCTGATGTCGGCGGTGACGCAGGATTGTTGTTCTGCCGCGGTCGCCACCTGGGCGTTGGCACCGTTGATCTGGTTGACCGCGTCCGTGATGCCCCCCAGCAAGGCCTGTACCTCGGCGGAGAGCTGCTGGTTGTGGCCAAGGATCTCCAGGGTCTGCTGCACGCCGCTGTTGGCGGAGAGGGACTGGCTCTGCAACTGCTCGATGATGGCCTGGATCTCCTTGGTGGAGTCCTGGGTACGGGCGGCCAGCAGGCGCACTTCGTCGGCCACCACCGCAAAGCCGCGGCCGCTTTCACCGGCGCGGGCCGCCTCGATGGCGGCGTTGAGGGCCAGCAGGTTGGTCTGCTCCGAAATGCTCTGAATGACTTCGATCACCTTGCCGATCTGCTCGGACTGGGACTTGAGCCTGGCCACCACAGTCGCGGCGTTCTCCAGACTGCCCGCCATGCGGCCGTTGGCCTCGATGCTTTCGGCAAACAGGGCCAGCCCCTGTTCGACCCGACTGTTGGCATCCCGGGCCAGCTCGTCGGCCAGGGCGGCGTTGTGGTTGACGTTGTCGGCGGTGCTGGCCAGCTCGGTGACGGCGGAGGCCACCTGTTCGGTCTCACCACGCTGCTGCTGGGCGTTGACCTCTGCCTGGGTCATCACAGCGGCAAGCTCGGTGGCGGCGGAGGCCACATTGCCGCTGATGCCGGTCAGGGTCTGGATGGTGTTGGCAAGCTGGCTCAGGGTCCGGTTGATATCCCTGGCGAGCTGGCCCAGCTCGTTGTTGCCTTCGGCATTGGCACGCACGTTGAAGCGGCCGAGGGCGACGGCGTGCATCACCTCCTGCAACTGGCCGATGGGCTGCACGATGCGCCCGGAGATCCACCAGCCACCCAGCAGGGCCGCGATCAGGGTGCCCCCCATCAGCAGCAGGGTGCGCAGCAGGGTCGCGCGGTAGTGGGCCTGCTCCTCGGCAATCTCAGTCTGGGTCAGCTGATTGATGTGGACGGACATGGCATCGATCTGCTTGATGAGCGCCTCCCCCAGATCGCGAAAGTGCAGGCGGGCCTGCTCATAGGCGGCGGGATCGCCACTGCCTTGGTACTTGGCGGTCAGCAGGGGCAGCATGCTGCTGCGGGTATGGCCGAGGTAGGCCTGCAGGGCGGCCGCGACCTGACGGTTGTCCTGCTCGGCACCGGTGACAACCAGTCTGGTCAGGATGGCGCCAATCTCCTGCTCTGCGGCGGAGAGCTGGGTCGGCAACTGGGCGAAGAGTGCCTCATCGTAGAGGCCGTAGATGGCGTTGGTGCGCAGCCGGTAGGTGGCGTGGATCAGGGCCGCGATGTCGTCCTTGTGGCGGGTGACGCTGGCGGTGGTTTCATTCATGTCCTGAATGGCACCGTCGATTTCCTGTTTGCTGATCACGGCCATCAGCAGCATCAACAGGCTGGCGAGCAGGAGAGGGATAAGCACTTGAAGACGAATGGACAGATTATTCAATGACATGAAAGATCCTAACCCGAAAGAGGAGTGAAGCGGCATCTTACACAGGCGCGACAATCCTTGTCACAGGGTTTTTAATGCTAAATTCTTGCTGAATGAAAAGGTTTTTCTTGTGTTAAAAGAGTGTGATAGGCAAGATCGTCTGCTTGTTACCCTGGAGGTGTAGTGTGTCCGACTGGATTGATCCCGCCATCTTGGCGCTCTTTATTCCCACGTTCTTTTTTGTCTCAGTAACCCCCGGTATGTGCATGACCCTGGCGATGACCCTGGGCATGAGTCTGGGGGTGCGCCGTACCTTGCACATGATGTGGGGGGAGCTTGTCGGCGTCGGCCTGGTCTCCGTGTTGTCGGTGGTCGGGGTGGCGGCAGTCATGCTCAATTACCCGGCCCTGTTCTCCGCATTCAAATATGTAGGTGGCGCCTACCTGGTCTGGCTTGGCATCCAGATGTGGCAGGCCAAGGGCAAGATGGCCATCCCGGCGGATCTCTCGGCGGGCCAGCAGACCAGCCCCATGGGACTGGCCGTGCAGGGTTTCGTGACCGCCATCGCCAACCCCAAGGGGTGGGCCTTCATGGTCTCCCTGCTGCCCCCCTTCATCAATGCGGCCAAGCCGATGGCACCCCAGATAGGGGCCCTGGTCGCGCTCATCCTGGTCATCGAGTTCTCCTGCCTGATGCTCTATGCCAGCGGTGGCCGCACCTTGCGCCATTTCCTCGCCAAGAGCGGCAATGTCACTCTGATGAACCGGATCGCGGGCTCTCTCATGCTGTTTGTCGGGGTCTGGCTGGCCTTCGGCTAAACACCCGCTCAATCTGCCGCCCTATGTGACGCCATGGGGCACCTGAAGAGAGATCATGCAAAAAGGCCACCTCCCTGCCCGGGAGGTGGCCTTTTACATGGGCCCGTTTTTCATGGACTCATGGGGTCAGTCGGTCAGGCAGTCCGGATCGAACACGTATTCCCCGGCCAGCCAGCGCAGGATCTCGTTCACGCAGGCCTGATCCTGGAACGGCAGGTAGCGGCTCTTGAGGTGGATGACCTGCTCGGGGGTGAGCTGGGCCAGACCGATGTCCTGGAAGAGCGGCAGGTCGGCCTGGATCATGGCGGAGATCTGCGGCCCGCAGGTGGCGTTGAGGGAGGCGTGCAGCGCCTTGTCAGGATCGTACTGCTTGCCGAGCTTGTAGCTCATGGGCAGGGTGGCGAGCGGCAGGGCCGAGAGGGCCGCCTGCTTCATGGGGTTGACCGCATGGCCGCTCACGAGCTCCGCCAGCTCTGCCGGACGGTTTTCGAAGGCGCGCAGGTGCAGGAAGCTGCTCGCCTTGCTGCCGTCATTGACCGGATAGTTGTCCCACAGGAAGGGCTTGCGATGGAGCCAGTCGGCGGCCTGTTTGAGGTGGGCAGCCGGATACTCGGTGGAGCAGACTTTGGGGCCGGTCCAGAAGACATCGATGCGCTTGTCGAGCCCCTGACCCAGATCCTGCAGATAGTGGGGGGGCATGGCACCGAACACCTTCTCCAGCACCGGATCCGTGCTGTAGTAGCTGGGGCAGAACAGCAGGCGACCTGCGTCGGTGTGGGCCGCGATGTCGTGGGCGATGGTGAGCTGCCAGTGGGCGAGATCCGGGGTGTCCCCCTTCATGTCGTCAAACAGGATCGCCAGGATATCGGGCTTGAGCGCCTCCTCGATGAGCCTCACCTTCTCCAGCAGGGCGGGTCGCTGGCGGGCATAGTCGTGATGGGCCCCCATGGGGCTCAGGCCCACCCCGAAGGCCAGACCGTTCTCCCGGCACCGGCGTGCGAGCTGGCACAGGGCTTCAAGCTGGTCGGCGGGCCAGGGTGTGGCCCAGTGCTTGCGCAGGTAGCCGTCTTCCTTGGGGGCGTAGAGGTAGAAGCCATAGCCGTGGCGGGGCAGCCACTGGGCGTAGCGGGCACGGGCTTCCCAGCTCCAGCCCTTGCCAAAGAAACCCTCGATGAGGCCCAGCTTGGGCGAGGGAGGATACAGACCGGACAACAGGGTTTGATAAGGCATGGTTCACTCCCTTCTCACACAAATGCGGGCTACGATGGCCGGCGCCTAGACGGGGTCTTCTTCCAGGAAGCGTACCCCTATCTTGCGGGGTTCACCCTCTTCCATTTCCGCCACCGTCCAGAGCAGTCCCTGCCAGGCGACATGGTCACCGACCACCAGATTATCGCCCAACTGATGGGCAATAAAATCGCCGAGGCTCTGATCCGCCACCTCGCTCACATCCAGCCCGTAGAGCGGGGCGAGATCCACCAGCCTGGCGTTGGCCTCCAGCAGGAAGTCACCGAAGAAGCGCGGGCCCAGATCCTGCTCCGGCGCCTGGCTGAAGAGCTGACCGAGGGCGGGCAGGTCATGCTCGTGGCCGATGACGCAGAGGATGTCATCGGATTGCAGGCAGGTACTGCCCGAGGGGTGGAGCAGCTCCTGGCCGCGGAACAGGGCGCAGATGCGGGTGCCCTGGGGCATGCGCAGCTCCCGCAAGGGGGAGCCGATGCACCACTTCTCGGCGCTCAGGCGATAGACGAAGGTCTCCCACTGGCTGTCGAGATCGATTTCCAGCCCAGAGCGGTTGATGGGAGAGGGCGGGGCGGGCACCTCCACTCGCGCCAGCTTTGATGCCAGCGGCAGCGAGCTGCCCTGCAGGATCAGCGAAACCAGCACCACGAAGAAGGCGACATTGAAGTAGAGCTGGGCATTGGGCAGCCCCGCCATCATGGGGAAGACCGCCAGGATGATGGGCACGGCGCCGCGCAGCCCCACCCAGGAGATGAACCAGCGCTCGCGGGGCGCGAAGTTCTTGAACGGCAGCAGTCCAATCCAGACCGACACCGGACGGGCAAACAGGATCATCCACATGGCCAGGGCCAGCGCCGGCAGGGCGATGGGCAGCAGCTTGTGGGGAGAGGCGAGCAGCCCCAGCACCAGGAACATGCCGATCTGGCTGAGCCAGGTCAGGCCGTCCAGCACGGAGAGGGTGGTGCTGCGGCTGCGCAGGGAGAGATTGCCAAGCAGCAGGCCGGTGAGGTAGATGGCGAGGATGCCGCTGCCCCCCACCGCCGTGGTGAGGGCGAAGATGAGCAGGCCGCCGCTCACCGTGAGCAGGGGGTAGAGACCGGGGGCGAGCTTGGCACTGTTGATGAGTTTCCACAGCAGCCAGCCCCCCGCAAGGCCGATGCCAGCGCCCAGACCAAACTGCTTGACGAGTTGCAGCAGCAGGAAGCCGGCATCCAGCCCCTGCTGGGCGGTGGCCAGCACCTCGATCAGGGTGACGGTGAGGAAGACCGCCATGGGATCGTTGCTACCCGATTCTATCTCCAGGGTGGCGCTGACCCGCTCGTTGAGGCTGCGCCCGCCGAGCAGGGAGAAGACTGCCG
The DNA here is from genome assembly GCF_027707425.1 of Aeromonas sp. QDB63. Lineage (NCBI taxonomy): Bacteria > Pseudomonadati > Pseudomonadota > Gammaproteobacteria > Aeromonadales > Aeromonadaceae > Aeromonas > Aeromonas sp. QDB63. The sequence continues at coordinate 7,544 of NZ_JAPCIS010000002.1, read as the reverse complement.
CCGCATCGGTGGAGCCGACGATGGCACCGATGAGCATCCCCTGCATCAGGTTGAGGTCGAACAGCCAGGCGGCGGCGAGGCCCGTGAGGCCGGTGGTGATGGCCACCCCGACCGTGGCCAGCGAGAGCGCGGGCCAGAGTGCGACCCGAAAGGAGGAGACCCGGGTGCGCATGCCGCCGTCCAGCAGAATGATGGCCAGTGCCAGGTTGCCCACCAGGTAGGCGACCGAGTAGTCGGCGAAGTGAATGCCGCCGGGACCATCCTCACCCGCCAGCATGCCGACGGCGAGGAAGATGACCAGAATGGGGATGCCGACTCTGGAGGAGAGTGCGCTCAACAGGACACTGGCGCCCACCAACAGGGCACCGATGAAGAAGAAACTGTTGACGGTGGTGGCATCCAATGGCGAACTCCTTATGGCGGGCTGCAAAACAGGCACATTATATGCAGATTGACCCCCTTTGTGTGGCTTAATTGTGCATTGTTTTGCAGTTTTTTACGTTTGTTGCGCGGTTTTCAAGCAGGGCGAGGGCGGAGTGCCCGCGCGGGAAAGCGCTGGGAAAGGGGGCAATGGATGGGGCTTTCAGTGCAGGCAGAGGGGGGCGGCAGAGGGCGGAAAAATGCCGTGGACGGGGAGGGGGCAGGAGCGCCGACGGGCTCCTGCGAGGAGGGTCAGTCGTCCTCGCCGTCCTTGACCTCCCGGATCTTGTCCTTGTACTTGGGCAGCTGTTTCTCGAGCTGCTTCATGTCCTTGATGGCGTTGAGAAACAGGCCGAGCAAAAACAGCAGCGGCAAGCCTATCCATAACCACAAGCTCATCAGAATCTCCTTTCGTGGTGTGCCGGGGTGACATAGCGGGCCAGGATCTCGTCGAGATGGGCCAGGATGCACTCCTTGCCTTCAATATCCGCCCGTTCCAGACAAAGCGCCAGCGCCGCCGGATCCAGGGCCAGCCCGTCGGATTCGGGCGCGAAGCTCAGGTGCCAGGGCTCGTAGGCCACCCCCTGATCCGGTTGCTCCCCTTTTGCATAGGGCAGGAAGAAGCCGAAGTCGTTCATGCGATCGTCCAGCCATTCGCGCAAATCGGCAAACCAGCCGCCCGCCTCGTACTCCCAGGGTTCCAGCGCGAGCCGGGTGCCGGCGGGCAGGCAGTCCGGATCGTAGATGTCGAGATCCGTGCCCCAGTGATGGCGGCTGGTGCCGGGCAGGGCGCTCCAGTGCAGGATGGCGTGCAGTCGTTCGGTCTCGCCCAGTTGCAGGGCATCGAGGGGCTGGTTGTTCGCATCCAGCAGAGGGCGCTCCCCGCGCCACTTGCCGTTCCAGATGGCGAGCTGGCGCTCGAAGCCGCGCCAGCTGGAGGCCGCCTGCAGGTTGAAACCGGCATGGGCGGCAGCCACCTGCATGTCGTTGAAGGCCGCCGCGGTGGCGGCGGTCAGACGATGGGGGCCGCGCCCCACCAGGATGAGGTGGCTCTCATCCAGCCCAAGCAGTTGATCCTGATTCATGGTCTGGTCTCTCTTGTCCGGAGCGCTGCTCATGCCAGCAGTCGTGCCAGCACCCCTTGGTACATGTCCGCCAGCAGATCCAGATCGTCCGCCTTCACGCACTCGTTCACCTTGTGGATGGTGGCGTTGACCGGGCCGAGCTCGATGACTTCCGCCCCGGTGGGAGCGATGAAGCGCCCATCGGACGTGCCCCCCGTGGTGAGCAGGGCCGGCTGCTGGCCGTTCACTGCCGCCACGGCGGCGACGGTGGCGTCCAGCAGGGCGCCGGTGTCGGTCAGGAAGGGCTGGCCGGAGAGGGTCCACTTCAGCTCGAAGTCCAGGCCGTGACGGGTCAGCAGCGCCTCGACCCGCTCGCGGATAGCCGCATCGGTGAGCTCGGTGCTGAAGCGGAAGTTGAACTGGACCTGCAACTCCCCCGGGATGACGTTGGAGGCGCCGGTGCCGCCCTGGATGTTGGCGATCTGGAAGCTGGTGGGGGGGAAGTAGGCGTTGCCCTTGTCCCACTCGATGGCGGCGAGCTCCGCCAGCGCCGGGGCCGCCTTGTGGATGGGGTTGTCCGCCAGATGGGGGTAGGCGACGTGGCCCTGCACCCCGCGCACCAGCAGATCGCCGGTGATGGAGCCACGACGGCCGTTCTTCACCACGTCCCCGACCTGGGCGGTGGAGGAGGGTTCGCCGACGATGCACCAGCGGATCTTCTCGTTGCGTGCCTCCAGGGTGTCGATGACGCGCACCGTGCCGTTGATGAAGGGCCCCTCTTCATCCGAGGTGATGAGAAACGCGATGGAGCCCTTGTGGTCCGGGTGCTCGGCCACGAAGCGCTCGGTCGCCACCACCATGGCGGCCAGGGACCCCTTCATGTCGGCGGCGCCCCGGCCATGGAGCATGCCGTCCTTGATGGTCGGCTCGAATGGCGGGGTGTCCCACTTCTCCAGGGGGCCGGCGGGTACCACGTCGGTGTGGCCGGCGAAGCAGAAGAGGGGACCCTCGCTGCCACGGCGTGCCCAGAGGTTGGTGGTGTCCTCGAAGACCATGGGTTCGATGACGAACCCCAGGCGCGCGAGGCGCTCCGCCATCAGGGTCTGGCACCCTTCATCCAGGGGGGTAACGGAGGGGCGGCTGATCAGATCCTTGGCCAGTGTGATGACGTCCGACATCGGTGTTCCTTAACAGAAAAAGTTAACGGGAGAAGAGGGATTGATAGAGGTCTGCCTTGAAGCCCAGGGTCAGGGTACCGTCCTGGTCCAGCAGCGGGCGCTTGATCATGGCCGGGTGGGCCAGCAGCAGGTCACGGGCCTTGGCGGTGTCGAGCCCCTGTTTTTCTGCTTCCGGCAGGGCGCGGAAGGTGGTGCCACGGGTGTTGAGCAGGGCTTCCCAGCCCAGCTTGGCGAGCCAGAGATCGAGCTGCTCCGGGCTCAGACCGTCGGCGCGGTGATCGTGAAAGCGGTAATCGATACCCGCCTCCTCCAGCCACTTGCGGGCCTTCTTGATGGTGTCGCAGTTCTTGATGCCATAGAGGGTGGTGGCCATGGGGGATCCTTTGTCTGCGGGCCTGCGGCCCTGAAATCGTGCAAGGGCCCGATTCTGGCATTGTGGGCCCCCCATGGCAACGCTCATGGCCGGATGGGCTGGTTTTACCAGTCAGGCCGAGTGGAGAAGGGAGGGGCCGCGCGCCAGCACACGCTGGTCTGGGACGGGATGCGCTGCGGTATCAAAGGGGGAGACCGGGGGCAGGAGGCCCTTATGCTGCACGCCTGGCCGGATAGGACGACAGGGGGCAGGGCGCCTCACAGGGACACACACCTGGCCTGGGGCCGGGGAAGAAACGGTGGGGGCCAAAAAACCAGAACGCGCCTGCTGGTATGGGCGCGTTCCGGATTCAGGGGGCGGCACTCAGTGCAGGGTGGTCCACTCGTGATCGAAGACCCGTGCCCGCTCCCAGGGGGCATCCGGCAGGCTGGAGGAGAGGCCGCCGTACTTGCCCACGTCATCCATCACGATGGCGGAGAGAATGGGCAGGTGATTTTCGGTGCAATACATGCGGATGCGTTGCAGCAGGGTGCGCAGTTCATCCTGGCACTGCTCCAGCCCGGCCTGCCTGGCCAGTTTGGAGTAACGAATGGTGGTGCGTTCCTTTGCAGACTCGACGAGGATGTCCCACAGCTTGCAGTCGCAGGTCGGGGTGCCTGCGGTGGCTTGGTTTGTCATAACTCTCTCCGGTGCGAAATGGTCGCTCTGTGTCGACGGGCATCTTGGCCAGTTCACCCCGGCGGGATGTTGATCCAACGCAAACAAAGTGGCGGTTGTCGGTCAGGGATACCCTGGGGAGCATTCTAGATCCAGTTCCTTGATGTTAAATGTCGTTTTTAGTTTTATTTTTGGAGTAAAAATCTACAACCGTTTGCTTTTTCCATCTTTATTGATGGTGATCAAGAGGAAAGGGGAGATCCCCCACTAGATTGCGCTTCTCTATAATCTTGTCAGGAGTGCACCTTGGAACTCGTCTTCGTCTTGCTCGTGCTGATCGCCGTGGTCTACGGCATCGTCAAGGATTACAACCCGCAGGCGGTGCTGGCGCTGGCGGGCATGGCCCTCTTCACCGTCGCCTACTGGCTGGGACTGCACCCCATTCTGCCCGCCGACAAGAGCACCGGCTTCGCCCTGTTCGACCTGTTCGAGGTGTTCAAGGGGATCTTCTCCTACCGGGCGGCGGGGCTCGGCCTCACCATCATGGCGGTGGCCGGCTTTGCCACCTACATGTCCCATATCGGTGCCTCCCAGGCGCTGGTGCAGGTGGCGGTCAAACCGGTGGCGGGCATCCAGTCCAGCTACCTGATGCTGGCCATCTGCTACCTGGTGGCGGTCTTCGTCTCCCTGTTCGTTACCTCCGCCACCGGCCTTGGCCTGCTGTTGATGGTCACCATGTATCCGGTGATGCGCAACCTCGGTATCAGCCCGGCCTCCGCCTGTGGCGTCATCGCCACCTCCCAGGCGTTTGAAATCGGCCCGACCCAGACCAACGCCATCTTCTCCGCCGGTCAATCCGGCATGGATCCCACCAGCTATTTCGTTGACTACCAGATCTGGCTGGTGGCTCCCATGTTGCTGGTGACCATGGTGCTGCACTTCTTCTGGCAGCGGCACTGTGACCGTCAGGAGGGCTGGGATCCCGCCCTGCATCGCGGCGAACACGCGGAGCTTGACGAAAAAGGGGCAGATGAGGTGGCCGCGCCAACCTGGTACGGCCTGCTGCCCATCATCCCCTTCGTGCTGATGATGACCTTCTCCAAGCTCCTGGTGACCAGCATCAGCGTCAGCGTGGAGGTGGCCATGCTGCTGTCGGTCTTTATCGGCATGCTGTGCGAGCTGCTGCGCACCCGCTCGGTGCGCACCGCCTTCGCGGGGCTGTCGAGCTTCCTCGACGGCATGGGCAAGGTGTTCGGCCCAGTGGTGGCGCTGATCGTCTGTGCCGAGCTCTTCGCCGAATCCCTCAAGGCCATCGGCGCCATCGACACCCTGCTGCACTCTGCCAGCAATGCCGGCATCGGCAGCGGCCTGATGACCCTGGTGATGGTGGGGCTCATCATGGTGGCGGCGGTCATCATGGGCTCGGGCAACGCGGCCTTCCTCAGTTTCTCCTCCCTGGCCCCCGCGGTGGCGGCCAAGTTTGGCGTGCCGGCGGTGACCATGCTGCTGCCGATGCAGCTCGCCTCCAGTATCGGCCGCACCGTCTCCCCCATCGCGGCGGTGCTCATCGCCTGTGCGGGCATCGCCAAGGTCTCTCCCTTCGTGGTGGTCAAGCGTACCAGCGTGCCCATGGCGGGGGCCCTGGTGACGGCGCTGCTCCTCAACTATCTGCTGTTCATGTAAAGGCTCTGGTGTAGAGGCGGCGGCCAGCTGATCCACGCTGGCCGACCGCCGTTGACGAGGCGGCGCCGAGTGCCCGCCCACTCTTATCGTTGCAAAAACAGTCTGTGTTTTACGCAGATTGTTCCATGGAGAAGACAATGAACGACCTCAAGCGCCCGTTTTCACTCGATACCTATCTGGCGGATCTGGCCCCGCTCATCAACCTCGACTGCGGCACCCGCACCCCGGCCGGGGTGGCCCGGGTCGCCGATATCATGACCGAGAAATATGAGGCCATCGGCTGGCAGGTGACCCGCCACCAGTTCGCCGCCGAGTGCGGCCCCTGCCTCGAGGCAACCAATGCCCCGGGGGCGGATCACTACGACGTCATGCTGGTGGGCCACATGGACACCGTCTTCCCCGAGGGGACGGCGGCCAAACGCCCGCTGAAAATCGAAGACAATCAGGCCTTTGGTCCCGGCGTCTCGGACATGAAGAGCGGCCTGCTCTCCACCTGGTATGCCTTGAAAGAGCTGGACCCGGCCGTGCTGGCCAGGCTCAAGGTGCTGGTCTGCTGCAACTGCGACGAGGAGATTGGTTCCCCCTGGTCCAAAGAATGGCTGGTGAAAAAAGCCAAACAGAGCGGCTGCGTGCTGGTGGCCGAGGCGGCCCGCCCGAGCGGGGATCTCATCAGCGCCCGCAAGGGCAATGCCAAGTACCGCATCACCTTCCACGGCAAGGCCTCCCATGCGGGCTCGGCCCTGGCACAAGGGATTTCCGCCATCACGGAGCTGGCCCACTGGGTGCTCGCCATCAACGAACAGGTCAACATGGAGACCGGCACCACCATGAACGTGGGGGTGGTGCAGGGGGGCACCGGCGTCAACGTGGTGCCCGACTTTGCCGAGGCGATCGTGGATTTGCGCTTCTGGCGCAACGAAGAGGCGGCAGCGGTGCACGACCGGCTCACCTTCATGGCCAACAACCCCTTCCTCGCCGGTTGCCGGGTCGAGGTGGCGCGCCAGAGCTTCAAGCCCGCGATGCGCCCGAGCGGCGACACCGAGGCCCTGATGGCACTGGTGGAGGCGGCAGGCAGGGAGGAGGGAGTCCCCTTCACCTGGCTGGAGGCCGGTGGCGGCTCCGATGCCAACTTCACCGCGGCGGCCGGGGTGCCGTCCCTCGATGGCTTCGGCCCCATGGGGGGCGGCTTCCACTCGGAGGCGGAGTTCCTGCTGCTGGAGAGCATCGAACCGCGCATCCGCCTGCTGAAGCGGGTGCTGGGCAAGCTGGCCAAATAGGTCAACGTTAAGGACAAGCAAAACGGGAGGCCAGCGCCTCCCGTTTTTTATGTGTCGCCCTCGTGAGAGGTCATTCCTCGTCCTCCAGCAGATAGGCGAGGTGCTCCTGGCGCGCCACCTGCCAGTGGCCGAGCGTCAGCGGCGCCGTAAACCCGGGGCCGTCGGTCACCATGGTGTGGTACTCCCCCTGCTCGCCGCAGGCATCGAAGCCATCCCGATCCGCCAGTTGCTGCAGATCGCTGAGGGTGCCAGCATCGAGCCTGCGCCCCACCCACTCGGGGGCCAGTACCCGGGTATCGACGCAGGAGAGGTGGGCGACGATGCCGCGGGCCAGCATGTCCGCCAGCAACGCCTCGCGGGGTTGCTGCCAGAGCGGGGTGTGAACGGTGAGCCCCAGGGGGCGACAGCGCTCGCGGATCCAGTTCGGCGCGCCCCCCACGCTGTCGATGTCGCCGGTGACGACCCCATCGAGTTGCCACTCCTCTTTCAATGCCGCCAGGGCCCGCTCATAACCGAGATCGAAGGGCGCTTCGATGGTGACCAGCCGATGGGGCAGTGCGAGGGCCGCCGCCTGACGGCGAACCTGTGACAGGGGATGGGCGAGAAAGCGGGGCGCTGGCGGGGCAAAGGTGATCAGGGCCACCACCTGATGGCCCGCCTCCCGGGCGTGGCAGAGGGCCTGCATGGCATCTTTGCCGCCGCTCCAGAGCAGGATGACGCGAGACATGGGGGATTTCCGCAAAGAAAAGAGGGGTCATGCTACCCAGAGTGGGGGGCGATGGCAAAGCGCGGGTCGGAGATGCGGGGATAAAAAAGGCGCTGTCCCAATTACATGTTGAAAGGCTAACCTTGAAGTAGGTCATCACCCTGAGGGCCTCCATCATGGATACCC